>JBKHCX010000017.1:0-25051 GCA_046541615.1 Puniceicoccaceae bacterium | reverse complement strand
ACTTCTCCCCGTTCACCGTCCGGCTCATCAGGTGGTAGTAGGCCCGCACTCCTTCACCAAGCTTCAATCTCAATCGATGTCTTCGTCTCATAGCAAAAAATGTGTTAACGAGAAAAAAGAATGGATGGAATTTTCCGGCACGTCAACACCATTCCGCAGACTGAAAACATATTTTTTGAACCGGCGATTAAACTCCCGCCTGAAGCCACTCAGGCTCCCGGCATAGCAACCGCACTTGGAGTCAAGCACATTTTGTAGTCTGGCAATAAAATTGCGGTCGTCAACCGGTTTATGTAGTCCGGCACCACATTGCAAACCGATTTATGTAGTCTGGCACCTGATTGCAAGGTTGGGCCGGGATTGCGGGGTTGGTCTTGCGTTTCTTTCGGGATGGTGGCTGCCTTCGGCGCCTACGCCCGGGCTTCCGGGGAGATCTTTCCGTTCCGAATCAGTCGGGCGGCGGAGCGGGTGCGGGCGTTGGCGCCTTTGACAGGGTGGCCACGTTTTCGATGTGGCGGGTCTGGGGGAACAGGTCGAAGGGTTGGACCGCTTCGATCCGGTAGGCGGCGTCGCCGAGGATGCGCAGGTCGCGGGCCTGGGTCGCGGGGTCGCAGGAGACGTAAACGATCCGGGCGGGGCCGAATTCCGATAGCTGGCGGAGGAAGCCTTCGTCGCAGCCCCGGCGCGGCGGGTCGAGGACAACGGCGGTCCGGTCGGCGGGAAAGTCCAGGATTCGGGCGAAGACGGCCCCGGCTTCTCCGGCGCGGAATTCGGCGTTGGCGATGCCGTTGAGGGCGGCGTTGGATTCGGCGAGGGTCACCGCGGCGGCGGAGACCTCGATGCCGACGACCCGTTCGAACCGGTCGGCGGCGAAGAGCGAGAAGAGGCCCGCGCCGCAGTACACGTCGATGAGGAAGTCGGCGCCGGCGGCCGCCTGGCCGGCCACGTATCCGGCGAACGCGGGGAGCACGGAGGGGTTGTTCTGGAAAAACTCGCCGGCGCGGAACTGGAACACGCGCTCGCCGACCCGCTCGGTGACCATGGCCCGGGGATCGGTGACGACGCCTTCCATCGTTTCGCGCAGGAGCAGGGTCGCCCCATTCTTCTTCTTCTTTCCTTTCGGCGCCTGTCCGCGGATCCTGTCGCGCAGGGCGGGCAGGGCCGCGTTGACCGCCGGTGTGGCGATCGGGCACCGCGGCACGTCGATGAGCCGGGTGCGCTGGCCGGCGCGGAGAAAGCCGATGGGGAAGTCGCCGCCCTCGCGCCACTGCCGGTAGTGGGGGGTGATCTTGGACCGGTAGCCGTAGCGCTTCGGCGACGGCACCGGGAGCGGCACGTCCGCCTCGATCCCGCCGATGCGGACGAAGGCCTCCCGGACCTGGTTGCGCATCCATTGGAGCTGGGCTTCGTAGCGGAGATGCTGATACTGGCATCCGCCGCAGGCGCCGAAGAGGGGGCACTCCGGTGCCACCCGGTCGGGGGAGGCTTCCAGAACCTCGACTAGATCCGCTTCGGAGAAGTTGGACCGGTTGCGGAAGATCCGGGCGCGCACGGTCTCGCCGGGCAGGGCGAAGGGGACCATGACCACCCATCCGTCGATCCGGCCGAGGCCGACCCCGAGGTTGGTCAGGTCGTCGATCCGGAGGATTTTCTCCTCGTGGTAGGCGAAGGGTTCCGGTACGAAATGCCGGGGCGCCTCCGGGGATCCGGTCGTCATCCCGGCGGGGTCAGAAGCCCTGTTTGCGCAGCTCGTTCTGGAGCGCGGTCTGGAAGGCCTGGATGTCGTCGTCCCCGGGCTGATAGCCTTCCTGGGCGGGCATGAGCCGGAGCTGGCCCATCTGGTCGAGCAGCCAGGTCGCGGTCTTGCCGTCGGAGAAAACGACCGAGCCGCTGACGACGGCCCCGGGCCGGGTGAGCTTGTCGATCTCGACGGAGACGCGCCCGGCACCTGCCCCGCCGTCGAAGCCGGCGTCTTCGAGATCGACGGGCTCGTCGCCGGATCCGGTGTCCGGTTCCGCGGCCCCGGCCTCTTCGGAGGGGGGGGTGGAATCGACCAGGTCGAGGTCGAGATCCTCGACGAGGAAACGGGTTTCCATGAAGGTCAGTTTGATGCCGAATTCCGAGGATAGTTTTTCCTGGATGGTGGGGAGGGAGTCGCCGTCCGCCACCCATTGGGCGAGGGCTGATTTCTGGGAGGGTTCGAGATTCATAGTCACGTCCTGTTCTCGGAAAGCTGTTTCGTCAAATAGTCAATACTCCTGCGCATGGTCGGATCCTGTTCCATCATGTTTTCGACGGCGCGGATCGCGTTGATGACGGTGCCGTGGTCGCGGCCGCCGAAGGCGTCGCCGATCTGAACGAGGGAGTGGTCGGTGAGCATGCGGCTGAGGTACATGGCGACCTGCCGGGGCACGACGATCTTCGCCGGGCGGCGCCGGCTGAGGAGATCGGCCACCCGCAGGTGGTAGTATTCCGCCGTGCGCTGCTGGATTTTCTCGACGGTGACTTTGTTGAACAGCTCCTCCTGGAGGATGTCCGAGAGGAGACGCTCGACGACTTCGACGGAGAGGGGGTCGCGGATCAGGGCGGCGTAGCCGGCGACGCGGGTGAGGGCGCCCTCCATCCGGCGGACGTTGCGGGAAACCCGTTCGGCCAGAAACTCGAGGACGTCGGGCGGGATGGTCACGTCGAGGATCTTCGCCTTTTTGGAGAGGATGGCCAGGCGGGTGTCGAGGTCGGGGCACTGGATGTCGGCGACCAGGCCCCATTGGAAGCGGGAGACGAGCCGGCTCTCCAGGCGGGCGATCTCGCTGGCGGGACGGTCGCTGGTGAGGACGATCTGCTTCTGGTTTTCGAACAACTCGTTGAAGGTATGGAAGAACTCCTCCTGGATGCGTTCGCGTCCGGAGAGGAAATGGATGTCGTCGATCAGGAGGATGTCCGCCTTGCGGTAGCGGCGGCGGAAGGCGGTGAGCTTGTTTTCCTGGATGGCGGTGATGAACTTGTTCGTGAACTTCTCGGTGGAGATGTAGGCGATTTTCGCGGCGGGCTTCGCGGCGACGATCTGCTGGGCGATCGCATGCATGAGGTGGGTCTTGCCGAGGCCGGTCTCGCCGTAGATGAAAAGGGGGTTGTAGGCGCGGGCGGGGGCGTTCGCCACGGCGATCGAGGCGGCGTGGGCGAGCTGGTTGCCGGCCCCGACCACGAAGTTGCCGAAGGTGTTTTTCGGATTGATGCCGGAGAGGGAGGCGGCGGCCGGCATTTCCGGGGCTTTTGTGCGGTCCACCGTCGGCTTGCGGGGTTCGGACGCGGTCCGGGTTCCGTTCGCGGAGCGCCCGGCGTCGCCCCCGCCGACGTCGATGCTCACCTTGGGGTCGCCCCCGAAAACCTCGGCGATCTCCGAGCGGATGATTTCCAGATAGTTGTCCTGCAGCCAGATCGATACGAAGTCGTTCGGCGCGTAGATGCGGATGTGCCCGTCCGAGGCCCCGCCGAAGGACAAGGGCTTGAACCACATTTCGAAGATGTCCGGATTCAGGCGCTCGCGGAAGCGCTGGCAGGTCTCGTTCCAAAGGTGGTCGGTCTGGGTGGCGGTCGGCATTGAGAAACGGAATTGACGCTAATTATTAACAGGAGAAATGAGGGAGAAGAGCTGCGGGAGCCAGGCGCGTAAGATGCTGAAAAGGAAAAGGATCGGAGGGGACGGGAAAGGTTGGCGCACCATGGGAGATCCAGGTGCCGGAAGAATGCTTTGTTTTATTCAAGATATTTATTAGTAAGAGCTTACGTAATATTTTCCGGCCGGGAAATCAAGTTTGGAGAAATGAATCGGGTCGCGCATTCGAGGATTTGTCCGGGTGGACGGGCAGGCGTCAGCGGTTGAGGAGGCCATCATTCGCTCCGCCTTTCCGGGATGCAAGGCGAAGTTCTGCACAAGTTGTTCACAATCCGGCTGCGCATAAGTTTTGGAAGATTTTCGTTGTGATCGGCGGCATTCCGGTGGCAGCGCCCCCGGGGCTGCTTTTCCGGGGCGGATCAACTGATTTGGCCGGTCATCTGGCGGATGAGTCGTTCGTTGAATTCCTTCGCGGCATCGTGCCCGAGGAGGCGGAGAGCCTGCACCATTGACGCGACTTCGACGAGGCGGGCGAGGTCCCGACCGGGACGTACGGGAATGATGCTGTGGGGGACTTTCTGGCCGAGGATCTCGATGTGCTCCTGGTCCAGCCCGGTGCGTTCCTCGTTCATGTCGGGCGTCCACGAGACGAAGGTGATGACGAGATCGACACGCTTTTCGACCCGGACGGAGTGGACGCCGAAAAGCTTCGCCACATCGATGATACCGATGCCCCGGCACTCCATGTAGCCCCGGCTGAGTTCCGAGCCGGTGCCCACCAGCTCGTGGTCGCGGAGCAGGCGCAGGTGGGTGAGGTCGTCGGCCACGAGGCTGAAGCCCCGCTCGATCAGCGCGAGCGCGCATTCGCTCTTTCCGATGCCGCTTTCGCCGCGCAGCAGGGCTCCGATCCCCCGGATATCCATCAGCGTCCCGTGAACGGTCTTCCGCGGGGCGAAGCGTTCCTCCAGGATGAGGGTCGCCTCGGTGGTCAGGGTTTTCGATTTCAGCGACGAGCGGATGAGGGGAATCCGGTGCTCCCGGGCGACCTTCAGTAGGGTGGGGGTGGGGGCGAGGTGGCGGCTGATGAGGATGCAGGGAATGTTCCGCCGGGCCATTTCCTCGAGGACCTTCTCGACCTCGGCCGGATCGCTGTCCCGGATGTGCCCCATCTCGCCGGCTCCGAAGAGCTGGATGCGGCGGTGGGCGAAGTAGCGGAAGTAGCCGGTCAGGGCGAGGGCGGGGCGGTTCAGGCTTTTCTCGCCGATGATCCGGTCCAGGCTCTCCTCCCCGCACACCAATTCGAGTTTGAGCGGCTCGCGGCAGGATTCGTAGAAGTCGCGGACCGAGATGCTCTCGACGATTTTCTCCTGCGTTTTCATTCTGTTGGAAGCCGGGGCGGGTGCTGTCTTGTGTGGATTGTGGATTTCGAAAGGATTCTGCGCGGACCCACCGGAACCGGGGTGAGCAGCCGGAAGGCCGGTGGGCAGACCCGGGGCGCCGGAGGGCGGGTTTCGGTATGGAGCCTTCAGGCTGGGGCGTCAGGTGGCAATCATATTTGGGCGGGAAGCGGTCATGATCCGGGGAAAAGTCACCTTTCTCTTTCTCTCACGCCTCGAAATCCTTCCCGAGGTAGAGTTCGCGGCTGGCGGGATCGTTGAGGAGGACCTCCCGATCGCCCTCGCACAGGATGCGGCCCTCGAAGAGCAGGTAGGACCGGTCGGTGATCTCGAGGGTCTCGCGGACGTTGTGATCGGTGATGAGGATGCCGATCCCGAGCGTTTTCAGGTCGCGGATGATGGACTGGACCTCGTCCACGCTGATCGGGTCCACGCCGCTGAAGGGTTCGTCCATGAGCAGGAAGTTCGGGCGGGTGGCGAGCGCGCGGGCGATTTCGAGCCGGCGCCGCTCGCCGCCGCTGAGGGTGTAGGCCTTCTGGGCGGCCAGCTTCGCCAGGCCGAACCGGTCGAGGGCTTCGTCGGCGGCGTTCATCCGCTCCTCCTTCGGAATACCCAGGGTTTCGAGAACGGCCAGGAGGTTGTCGCGGACCGTCATCTTGCGGAAGACGGAGGCCTCCTGCGGGAGATAGCCGATGCCCCGGCGCGCCCGGCGGAACATGGGCTGCCGGGTGACGTCTTCCCCGCAGAGCAGGATCCGTCCCTCGGTCGGCTGGATGAGGCCGACGATCATGTAGAAGGTGGTGGTCTTCCCGGCGCCGTTCGGGCCGAGGAGGCCGACGATTTCTCCGGCGCCGACCCGCAGGGCGACGTTATCGACGACCCTGCGCTTTCCGAAGTCGCGCGAGAGCGTCTCGGTGCGGATGGAGGGAGGGGCGCCGGGATCAGCCATCGCCGGGGATCTCCTCCTCCGCGCTCTTGCGCACCGCGTCGAGATCGGGCAGCTCGACCCGCGGCCGGTTCCCCTCCGGTCCCGGCTCGACTTCGATGCGGCCCTCGGCGCCCCGGAGGATCATCCGGTGGCCGGTGACGGTGCCGCGCCCGTCCCGGACGGCGGGGCCGTCCTCGAGAACAACCCGGTTCTCGGCGGGATAGATGAAGGCCTTCCCGGCGGTGGCCTCCCGTCCGCCCTGGAGAACGCGCACGTTGCCGGTCGCCTCCACGACCTCGATCGCCCCGAAACCGTCGTCTTCGCCGCGGCCGGCCGTGGTGCGTACCTCCATCCGGTCGCACTCGGCCTCGAAGTCAGATCCCGTGACCCTCACGTTTCCCGAGAAGATGAACCGGTTGCCCTGCTCGGTGTGGATCACCGAGAGGCGCTCGCTCTCGATGACGGTCCGCTCCGACTCCTCCCCCGGTGGCGGCTCCGCCCGCAACGGAAGGGCGGCCAGTGCGCCGGCGAGCAGAAGCGGGAGGACGGATCGGATCATCACGGTGGGTTTCATTGAAGAACCCGGCTGATCGCCTCGTCAAACGTTACCTTCGCGTCGGAGCGCACATCGACCATCTTTTCCCGGCCCTTCCACTCCCACCCGCGCCCGGTGGCGGAGAATCCCGGTCCCTCCACGAAGATAAAGCCCTCGCCGGTGGCGGAGTTGTCCTCGACGTAGATGCGGGCGGAGGGGCTGCGGAGAAGGGTGTCCGGATCGTCCCCGGTCGAAGCGAGGGAGAGCTGCATCTGGATGACCTCGATGACGGAGTCGTTCAGGAAGACTGCCTCCTTTCCGGAAAGGTCCCAGAGGCGGAGGCCCCGGTCGTCGAACTTACGGAACGTGAAGGTCTGCACCTGGGCTTCCGGCTCGAGCTTCGCCGACAATCCGGGCCCCGTCCCGACGGCGGCGGCGAGGGCGAGTGCGGAGAGGGCGGGACGGAGAAGTCGGTTCATGGGAGAATTGTCGGAGGAAAGCCGCGAAAAGGCAACGGTTGGTTTGCCCGGCGGAGCGGCGTCTGTCAGGATTCGGTTCATGAATGACATCGGATCCCTGCGCCGCGACTACACGATGGCCGGACTCGACCGCGAATCGATGGCGGCCGATCCCCTGGACCAGTTCCGGCTCTGGTTCGAGCAGGCCCGCGGGGCGGGGATCGACGAGCCGAACGCGATGACCCTGGCGACCTCCGACGAGGAGGGCCGCCCGTCGCAGCGGATGGTGCTGTTGAAGGCCTATGATTGGGAGGGCTACGTGTTTTTCACCAACTACCGCAGCCGGAAGGCGCGTCATCTGGCGGCGAACCCGGCGGCCTCGCTGCTTTTTCCGTGGATACAGCTCGAGCGGCAGCTCATCGTCGAGGGTGTCTGCGAGAAGATCTCCGCCGCCCGGTCCCTCCGGTATTTCGCGAGCCGTCCGCGGGGGAGCCGGCTCGGCGCGTGGGTCTCGGACCAGAGTTCGGTGATCTCCTCCCGGAAGATCCTCGAGATGAAACTCGAGGAGATCAAGCGCAAGTTCGGGGGCGGGGAGATCCCGCTGCCCGACTTCTGGGGAGGGTTCCGCCTCCGGCCCCGCCGGTACGAGTTCTGGCAGGGCCGCCCGAGCCGGCTTCACGACCGGTTCGAGTATTCGTTGGATTCGGGCGGCGGGTCGTGGCGTCTTTCCAGACTGAGTCCGTAGGGTTTGCCGAACCCGCCCGCCCGGCCGCTACGGCAGAGCGTCGAAGTCCGAACGGGAGAAGCGCTCGCCGAAATTGATCGTGCCGCCCGATCCCACTTCCCCGGCCATCCAGGCCTCGCCGCCGCGTGTGACGATGCCGAGGAAGCGGCCCGTCCGGGTGAAGGCGAGGTCGCCGGCGGACGGCGAGAATTCGCCGAAGAGGGAGGAGAAGATCCGGTGATCGACCTCGATGTGGCGGGGCCGGTCGGGCTGGATGCGGAAACCCGTCTCGCCGTACCGCGACTCCGGCAGATCGACCACGACCAGATCCTCGAAGCGGAAGGGCGACTCCGATGCCTCGAACTCCTTCCCGGCCAGCCGTTCCGCGATCTCGTCCGGGATCGGCAGAAAGAGAATAGAGCGGTCCTCCGGGAGGATGCCGAGCTGCGGCACCCGGAAGCGGGTGCCGTTCCCCTCGAGGTAGAGATCGAGTCCCCGGAGGAATTTCCGGCGCTCCGGATCGGCGAACGGTGTCTGGGAAACGTGCAGCCAGACGAAGGCGCGGCCGTTCACGCGGGTGACCACGGTGTCCACGGTTTCCTCCAGCGGATTGTCGCCGAAGAGGCCGGATTTCGTTCCCTCGAAGACGAAGGTCACGCGGTTGTCGATGGCCGAGCGGAAGATCTCGTTGGCCGTCACCGGCCGGAGGTTCCGTACTTCCTCGCTGATCCGGCTGGAGGCGGTGGCCAGGCGGCCGACCCCTTCCGTCAGCGTCTCCGTCTGCCGGCGGAGCCGGCCTTTCTCCTCGCGTTCGAGGGAAATGGTCTGTCGCGCGGACTCGAGGCTCGCGGCGAGCAGTTCCTTCTCGCGCCGGGCGGCCTCGGCCTCGGTGGCCATCCGCTGTTTTTCGGCTTCGGCGGCCTCGCTCCGGCGCTCGAGTTCGGCCATTCGCCGGGATCGTTCCGCGAGCGCGGATTGCAGCCGGGCGAGTTCCTCCTCCCGCCTGAGGAGTTCCCCGCGGCTCGTTTCGGCTTCGGCGGCCAGCTGCTCCGAGGTCGCGGCCAGGGATTCTTTTTCCTGGAGCAGGGCTTCGCGGGAGCGGGCCAGTTCCTCCCGTTCGCTCCGCAGGGCCGCCGCCCGTTCCTCGGCCTCGGCCTTTTCCGCGGCGACTGTTTCGGCTTGGGCGCGGGCCTCCGCCAGCGCCGCCTCCCGCGCGGCGAGGGCCTCGGCCTGTTCGGCGAGCGCCTCCTCCCTTTGCTCAAGGGTCCGGCCGAGGGTGGTGCGGTCCGCCTCCAACTCGGAGAGCCGCTCCCGGGCTTTCTCCAGCTCCTCCTCCATCTCGCTCTGCGACGATTGCTCGGCGGCCAGCGCGGCGGCCAGCAGATCCGTCATCCCGGAGTCGTCCTCCGCGGGATCGTCCTCCGCGGCCGCGGCCGCCCGCTCCGCGGCGACCGGCTGGCCCGACTTTTCGAACTCCGCCAGAGCCAGCAGACTCAGGAGGAGGAAATCGCAGACGATGAGCAGCAGACTCCGGTTCATGGCGGGACGGTTCTTGAAAAAACGGGGCAGGCCGGTCTCCTACACCCCGGCCCGGTTGGAAAGGATCAGGCGGCGTTTCAGCGGGCGCAGGTGGAGGATCTTGAAGATGGAGACGAAGATGATCCCGAACAGGGTCGATGCGTAGGCGGCCATCAGGCTGGCTTCGACGACGCCCACGGCGAGGAAGATGAGCGAGGCCACCGTGCCGCCGAGGCCGAGATAGAGCCCTCCGTCGAAAAGATTCTCCTCGTTCTCGAGAAGGCGGAGTTTCGTCTCCTCGTCCACCCTCTGGCCGCGGATCTCCGACAGCTTCACGAGGCAGAAGATGTAGAGTCCGACCTGCAGGGCGAGGAAGATCAGGAGGATCAGGAGGGTGACGTCGTCGATCTGGATGGTGTTCATCGGATTGCTGGTGGTGGAAAGCGTCGCGGTGGAGAGGGAAACGCCGGTTTCCGCGGGGGCCGGGGCGATCTCCGGCTGGTGGAGGAGGGAGGGCTCGAGAAAGAAAAGTACGGCGCCCGCCAGGACGAAGGCAAGAATGGCCCGCCGCACGAAATTCTGGATCGCGCTCGGGCGGGAGAGGTAGCGGTCGCCGGGGTTGGGGAGGACGCGGGCCAGAGCGACCAGAAGCAGAAAGGCCGCCCCGACGAAAAAAAGCACCCGGGCGGCGAGGGCCGGGCCCGGATGTTCGTACGCGAAGACGGCGGGCCGGGGGAAGCCGGACAGAACCAGGGAGGCGGGAAGGAGGGCGTCCTCCCGGAGCGGTTTCCGGCGTTCGAGCAACAGCCGCGCGGCGCCCGGACCCATTGCGAAGGCGCTGCGGAGATCATCGAGACCGTTCGCCGGGTATTTTTCCAGAAATCCGGCGACGGCTTCCGGATCGGCCCCGGCCAGGACGAGCCGGAGCACCAGTTTCCGGTCGGCGGATTCCTCGAGCAGCGGATTGCGCGAGAGGGCGGTGAACACCGACGGATCTTCGAATTCCCGGGCGAAAAAGGAAAGGGCTCCGAACGGGGCGAGCGAGCCCCAGGAGGCGATGTCGGTGGAGAACGAGGCGAACCACCCGCGGTCCTCCGGCCCGGGTGAGCGGGCGTGGGCGACCACCGGGCCGAGGAAGCCGGGCTGAAAGCTTTTCTCGAGCGCCAGAAAGGCCGCGAGGATGCCGCCGAGCCGGGCGGGAAGAACGCGGGCCAGCCGATCGGTTTCGCCGGGAGGCGGGTCGGGCGGGAGAGCCGCGAGCAGGGTGGCCACCCCGGGTTGTTCGGAGCCATCCAGAATCCGGACCGCTTCCCGCCGGTCCGCCCGGGTCAGCAGGGGGCCCGCCGCCACAACGGTTCGCTCCGGCTCGCCGACCCGGGCCAGCAGCCGGTTCCACGCCGGGGAGGTGGGCGACCCGGCCTCCCGCTCGATCGTTTCCCCGGTCAGGAAATCCGCCGCGGAAGGCGCGCCCCCGACCGCGAGGGAATCGGCCGTCACCGCAAGATCGGGCCCCCGTTCGCCCGCGATCCGCGCGACGGCCGGATCGACGGCCTGAAAGTAGGCGGGCACAAGCAGCCCCGCCCCCAGAAGAAGGGCGGCGGCGAGGCAGAGGACCATGAAACGAAAAACCTTCAACAGCCCCGGATCGAAGCGCAAAGAGGAAAAACTGGCAAGGGGCGAAATGCGGGACAGGAGTGTCCCGCCTCCTTGGGGAGGGTGGACACTCCTGTCCACCGCTTCTTGGGCAGGGAATGCCGGGTTCGGCCGGGAGCTTGCGGGACAGGAGTGTCCCGCCTCCGGGTGTTACGGTTTTTTGTGGGAGTCGGGATCTGTCCGGGGGCTGTTCTCCATAACGAAGCCGCGTTGGGAAAGCATCTCGGGTCGGCGCGGAGGCAGGTCCCGCCCGGGCGTCCGCAGGTTCAGAACCCCGGAAGGTATTTGGGGCGGAACGTCGGTGGCCGCGATGATCTTCAGGGCGGTGCGGTTGAGCGTTTCCACCCAGCGTTTCTTCGGTTTGCGTCAAAAAGACGACCCGCCCCAATGAGAATGCCGTGCCATCGCCACGGCCCCCCGAAAGCGCGCCCTTGACTGTGGGGAGGAATCGTCCAAACTCCCGCGCCTTTCGCCTACAACCCGTGCGGACCGTGAATTCCCTGAAAGAGACTCTCAACCTTCCCAAAACCGATTTTCCCATGCGGGCCGGCCTCGTTCAGCGGGAGCCGGTCCGGGTCGAACACTGGCGCGCCGAGGGGCTCTACCGGCGGATGCTGGAGGCCAACGCGGGTTCGGACGAAGAGTTTGTTCTCCACGACGGGCCGCCGTTCACCAACGGCGACGTCCACATCGGCACGGCTCTCAACAAGATCCTGAAGGATACGATCGTCCGTTTCCAGTCGATGAAGGGGCGCCGCACCCCCTACATTCCGGGATGGGATTGCCACGGACTGCCGATCGAGCACAAGGTCTCGCGGCGGATGAAGGACGAGGGGCGCGAGCTGTCGGCGACGGAAACCCGCCGGGCCTGCGCGGAGTTCAGCCGCACGTTCATCGGGAAGCAGCGCGAACAATTCCTGCGGCTCGGCGTGCAGGCCGATTGGGAGAACGAGTACCGCACCATGGATCCCGCCTACGAGGCTACGATTCTCCGCACCTTCGCGGAATTCGTTTCGAAGGGCCTCGTCTATCGGAGCAAGAAACCGGTTTACTGGTCCATCCCCTGCCGGACCGCCCTAGCCGAGGCGGAGATCGAGTACCAGGACCACACGAGCCCGTCGATCCACGTGGCCTTTCCGATGGAGGGCTCTCCGGATGAGTCGGTGGTGATCTGGACGACCACGCCGTGGACGCTCCCGGCCAACCTGGCGGTGGCGGTTCATCCCCGGCTGCGCTACGCGAAGGTCGGGGCCGGCGGGAGGTTTTTCTGGATCGCGGAGTCGCGGGTGTCCGCGGTGGCGGAGGCCTGCGGCTGGGAAAGCCACACCATCGCGGCGACGGTCGAAGGGGCCGGCCTGGCCGGGCGCCGCGCGCGGCATCCGTTCATCGGCCGGGCCGCTCCGTTGGTCGCCGCCGAATACGTGTCCGCCGAGACCGGCACGGGCTGCGTCCACATCGCCCCCGGGCACGGGATCGAGGACTATGTCGTCGGCCTCGCCAACGGGCTGGAGGTGTATTGTCCGCTGGACGACGAGGGACGCTACGTGGAGGACGGCCGCATCCCGCCGGGGCTGGCCGGGGCGTCGGTGCTCGAAAACGGAGGGCGCTCCGAGGCGAACGACCGGGTTCTCGAGATGCTGTCCGCCGTCGGCGCGCTTCTGGCCAGCGAGCGGCATCTCCACTCCTACCCGCATTGCTGGCGTTCCAAGACGCCGGTCGTCTTCCGGGCGATGGACCAGTGGTTCGTCTCCCTCGACCGGGAGAACCTGCGCGAGCGGACCCTGGCGGCGATCGGAACGGTCGGCTGGGAACCGGCCTGGGGCGGGAACCGGATCCGCGGCGCGGTCGAATCCCGCCCCGACTGGTGCATCAGCCGCCAGCGGACCTGGGGGGTGCCGATCCCGGCCTTTTTCGCGGAGGACGGGGCGGCGCTGCTGGACCCGGAGGTGATCCGGGCCGTCGCCGACAAGGTGGAGAAGCTCGGCTGCGACTTCTGGTTCGAGCGGTCGGCGGCTGAGATTCTCGAAGGAGTCGATCTCCCGGAGGGATGGAATCCGGCCCTTCTCCGGCCCGGCACCGATACCCTCGACGTATGGATCGATTCGGGGTGCAGCCACCGGGCCGTTCTCCGGCAGCGGGGCATGCCCTGGCCCGCCGACCTGTACATCGAGGGCAGCGACCAGCACCGCGGCTGGTTCCAGTCCTCGCTCTGGACCGGTATGATCGCCGACGGGGCGCCGCCGTACAAGAAAGTGCTCACCCACGGCTTCGTGGTCGGGCAGGACGGGCGCAAGATTTCGAAGAGCGACGGCAAGCCGCAGACCGCCGACGGCTACGTGAACGAGTTCGGTTCGGATGTCGTGCGCCTTTGGATCAGTTCCGAGGACTACCGCAACGACATCCCGGTCTCCGGGGAGATCCTCAGGAACGTCTCCCAGACCTACCGAAACATCCGCAACACCCTGCGCTTCCAGATCGGCAATCTCTACGACTATGATCCGGACGCCGATGCGGTGGCCGACCCGGATCTCGACGCCCTGGACCAGTGGGCGCTCGCCCGGCTCGCCGAGCTGGTGGATACGGTGGGAGCGGCCTACGAATCCTTCGCCTTCCACCGGGTTTACCAGGAGATCGGCCGGTTCTGCGCCCAGACCCTCTCCGCCGCCTATCACGACATTCTCAAGGACCGGCTCTACACGCTCGCTCCGGACGATCCCCGCCGGCGGTCCTCGCAGACCGCGCTCTTCCGGATTTGCGACGCGCTCTGCCGGATTCTGAATCCGATCCTCGCATTCACCGCCGACGAGGCCTATTCCTTTCTGCACGACCGGACCGAATACGGTTCCCGTTTCGTGCAGCTGGCCGGATGGCCCGAAGGGGCGGCGGCGTTCGCGGGATCGGCCGACGCCCGGGACGTCGGGGCGATCCTGGCGTGGAAGGCCGCCCATGTGAACGACGCCCTCGAAGAGAAGCGCCGCGCGAAGGTGATCGCCTCCAGCCTCGACGCGAAGGTGCGGATCACGGGCGATCCCGGGCACGCCGACTACCGGCTTCTGGCCTCGCGTCTGGATTCGCTTCCGGAACTTTTCATCGTCTCCGCCGTGGAAATGGTTCCCGGCGAAGGCCCTCCTGTTGTCGAGGCCGACCACGCCGACGGGGTCCGCTGCCCGCGGACCTGGCGCTGGGTGCCGCGGCTTGTGCAAACCGAAGAGTGGGGCGAGGTGTCCGAACGCTGCGCGGACGCCCTCGCCCGGATCCAACAAACGGCTTGACGGCGGCCGTTTTTCCGCTTCCACCAATCCACCCGATTATGTCCACTGATACACACATTTCCCCGGAAGAATCCTCTCCGGATGAAACGGCACCCGCGAACCAGGAGGCCTCCGCGGAGAAATCCGCCGCCTCCGGCAAAGAAGCGGTGAAAAAGACCACCGCGAAGAAGAAGACTTCGACCGGCGACACGGTGGCGCCGAAGGCCGCTACCACGAAGAAGCCTGCGGCGAAGAAGGCGGAAGGCACAAAGAGCGCGGCGAAGAAGAAGAAGAAGGCTTCCTCTGGCAAAAAGTCGGCAGCCCCGAAAAAGAAGTCGGCCAGGAAGTCGTCTCCCGCGAAGAAAAAGGCATCCGCAGGGAAGAAAGCCCCGTCGGAGTCAGGTGCTACCGGGAAAGCGGCGAAGAAGCCCTCCGCTGAGAAGGCCGCGGACGCTCCGCCCGCGAAGAAGGGGGTTTCCTCGGAGGATGTGACCCGCCGGGTGACGGAAGTGCTCCGCAAGCGCTCTCCGAAGGCCGAGGTGGAGGAGGAAGCCCGAAAGGGGCAGCCGGTGGTTTTCACCCTGAAGGATCTGCGCGACTATCTGGCCACGCGCACCAGCGTGCCCGGCGAGTCGAAGGAGGAAGCGGACGAGCGCAGGGAAAAGGCATCGGCGAAAGCGAAGGCGGCGGATGAATCCCGCGCGGCGGCGCGGCCGAAACAGAAGTTCGGGGCCGCCTCGGTCGCGGATCTTCTGGGATTCGATCCCACCGCGGGGAGCGGCGCGGACAATGCCAGCAATACCTCGGAGGAGGGGGTTCCGAAAAAATGGCTGCCGTATTTCCGGTCCTTGGTCCGGTTGCACGAGGAGGTGCTGAGGGGGCTCAACCGCCACTCGGAGGAGACCCTCCGCCGGTCCAGCAAGGAGGAATCCGGCGATCTCTCCGGCTACGGCCAGCACATGGCGGACGCCGGAACGGAAAGTTTCGAGCGCGATCTGGCGCTGAGCATGGTTTCGTCGGAACAGGACGCCCTTTACGAGATCGACGAGGCCATCCGGCGCATCCGGGACGGTTCCTACGGTGTCTGCGAAATAACCGGGAAGCCGATCAGCCGCGAGCGGCTCCGGGCCGTGCCTTTCACCCGCTATTCCGTCGAGGGGCAGACCGAGGTGGAGCGCCGCCGCAAACGGTCGATCCAGCAGGCGGGAATCCAGGGGTTCGACGGCGAAGACGCCCTCGGCCTCGTCGATGACGACGGCGATGAATAACCGGGCCGCCGTTTCCGCCGCCCGATGAGCGCGGACCGTCTCGGACGGCTCCGCGCCTACCGCCTTTTCTGGGCGCTGTCTCTCGCTGTCCTGCTCCTGGACCAGGCGACCAAGCTCTGGATCGACGCGGTCATTCCCTATGGAACCTACGACCCGGGAAGGGGCCCCGGCGGCGCCTCTCCCGTGGAGGTCCTGCCCGGGTTCTTCCAGCTCGTGCATATCGGCAACGAAGGGGCCGCCTGGGGCATTCTCGGTGGATACCGCCTTCTTCTGGTGCTCGTGGCCTTCGGCGCCCTCGCCGCGATCTATTTCTACCGGGGGCCGCTGGAGTTGAAGCGTCCGTACATGCAGATCTGCTTCGGCATGATCGTGGGCGGCATTCTCGGGAACCTTCTCGACCGGCTGTTCTACGGCCATGTCGTCGATTTCCTGGACGTCCACCTGCCCGGCATCCCCTTCCTGGGGATCGACCCCTACCGGTGGCCGGCTTTCAACGTGGCCGACAGCGGCATCAGTTGCGGAGTGGTCCTCTATCTGATCCTTTCCTTTCTCCCCGGATCCCGGAGCGGAACGGAGGAGGAGGCCGGCAAACCCGATGGACCGCTTCCTTGAGCCGATCCGCAGCCCGTCGAACCCGAGGGTCCGGGAATGGGTGCGGCTTCACGAGGGGAAACGCCGGCGCGAGAGCGGCCGGTTCCTGATTGACGGCTCTTACGAGGTGCGGCAGGCGCTCGAAGGGGGCCTCGCCCTGGAGGAGATTCTGATCGGCGACGATCCGGCCGGCGACGGCCTGGCGGAGGAGTGGACCCGGACCGGCGCCGAAAGCGCGGTTCCGCTCCGCCGGGTCGCCCCGCGGGTACTCGCCAAGGTCTCGGTGCGGCGGCACCCCGACGGGGTGGTCGCCGTGGCGCGGCGGCCCGACCGCGGGTTGCGCCTGCCCGGCGATCCGGAGGGACCGCTTCTGGTCGTGAGCCGACTGGAGAAACCCGGGAACCTCGGCGCGCTCGTCCGCTCCGCTTACGCCGCCGGGTCGGCCGGCATCCTTCTCTGCGACCCGGCGGTGGACTTCGAGCATCCGCAGGTCATCCGCGCCTCGCGGGGTCTGGTCTTCCGGCTGCCCGGGTGGACGGCCGGTTCGGCGGAGGCGATCGACTTTCTCGCCGCCCGGGGCATCGCCGTGGTCGCGGCCGACAAGGAAGCCCCCGTCGATCTCTGGGAGGCCGACTGGCCGGAGCCGGCGGCCATCGTTCTCGGCGAAGAGCACGCGGGGCTGGCCCCGGGGTGGGCGCGGGCGGCGGCATGCGGGGTGCGCATCCCGATGCGGCAGGGCATCGACTCCCTCAACGTTTCCGTGTCGGGGGCGCTCCTCCTCTACGAGTGGCATCGCCGGCATCGGTCCGGGTAGGCGGGGGAGGAGGCTCCGGTCCTGCGGGGAGCGTGCTTTCATGAGGGCCGCGCGGCGTTCGGATCCGATCTTCCGATCGATTGGGCGGCAGCGGCCAACCGCTGGTTTCGAATCCCGGGCCTAAAGAAGCACCACCAGGAAGAAACCGAAGAGCAGGGCGAAGAGGGCCGCGTTCCCGAATTTCACCAGGGCCACGTTTTTCTCGAAGAAGCGCTGGAGCTTCTGGCTGGTGAGCCCGCGGTAGGCCAGGAGCATGACCAGCAGGAGGGGGAGGACGAAGGCCAGGTTGTAGAGGAGAAGGTAGGCCAGGGCGGCGGGGCGGTCGGCCCCGCTTTGCAGGACGAAGGCGATGGTCGGGGCGTAAACCTGGCCGGTGCACGCCAGTTCGAGGATGGCGATGACGGCGCCCGTGACGAAGGCGGCCAGGACGAAGCGGCTGTGGCGGACGCCCTTGCGGATGGTGGCGTTGACCAGCTTCTTGAGCGGCTTGGGCAGTTGGAGGGCGGTCTCGCGCAGGCGCCCGCGCAGACAGAGGAATCCATCCCGGAGGCTGAGGACAAAGATGATCAGGACGATGATCGCGAGGATCCAATTGACGATCCGGGCGGCGCTCTCGACCACGGTGAGCCGTGCGACGATGTTCAGAAAGCCGAAGCCGACGGCGAAGTAGGTCAGAAAAACGCCGAGGACGAAGGCGAGGCCGACCTGGAGGATCTGCCAGGGGGTGCGCCGGGCGACCTGGAGGTAGGAGAGAAAGAAAATGATGGTGGCGAAGGCGCAGGGGTTGAGACCGTCCAGCAGGCCCGCGCCGAGCACCACGAGAGGGGTTAGGCCTCCGAACCGGCGCTCGATGCGTTCCGTGGATTCGGTCTCCTGGTCCGGGGCGACCGCGAGCCACTCCCGTCCGGTGTGTCCGGAGGCGTCTTCGAGCAGGTGGGCGACGGCCTCGAAGGAGACCTGGTCGCGGGTGAGGAAGCCCCGGGCCGAGAAGAGCGCCGGAGCGGTGAGCCGGAGACGCTCGGGGACTCCGTGGCGCCCGGCCAGGATTTCGTTGAACCGCATCGCATCGACTTCCCGGATGTCGTACTCCCGCACGGAAAGGTTGGGGAAGGCTTCGCCCAGGCGCTCGAGGTGGTCGCGGACCCGGTTGCAGTCGGGGCAGCCGGACTGGGTGAAAAAGACAAGATCGATAACCGTGTCCCCGGAGCGCGCCGGGGCGGGGGCCGCACGCGGAGGGCCGCGGACGGGCGCTGCGTCGTCGCGCCGCAGTTCGGCGGAGGAGTCGAGCAGGCTGCCCTGCGGACGGAGGCCGGGGGGGGCGTCGGCCGCGGTCGCCGCGCTCACCCCCATTTTCTCCCGCAGGGCGGCCACCCGGTCCGCGGCGTAGCTGACGCTGTCGAGAAGGGGTGCGAGCGGGGCGTCGTCCGGGGTGACGAGGCCGGGCTTGTTGATGAGGACCGAGGCCAGATCGCGCCGGAAGGAGGAGTTGGTTTCGGCGGCGCGCTCGATCAGGCGCAGGGCCTCGGCCGGATCGATCTTCTCCCCGTGCGAGTAGAGGGCGACGACGGCTTCGCCCGCGACCGCGGGGGCGGGGTCGTCCAGCAGTGCCTCGAGATGGCGGCGGGTGGCCGGATCGATCCGGTGCCCGCGTTGCCCGCGGTGGTGCGAATAGGGAATGAATTGGTAGTCGTACCGGGTCGGGCCGGAGGGCAGGGTGTGCTGGAACGAGAATCCGTCGCGCCGTTGGAAGCGGCCGTAGAGAGCGCGGAGGGAGGGTTCTTCGTCGGCGAGAAGGGGGGCGAAGTCGATGGGGTCCGGATGCTCCGGCGAGTTCGCCACGCGCAGGGCGAGCGTCCAGGCGGCGCGGCGGATCGGGGGGCGCGGGTCCGCGAGGAAGGGCTCGAGAAGCCGGAGATCGCCCTCCTGCCAGACCAGGAACCACCAGTCGAGGGCGAAGGCGAGGTGATCGTCGCCGAGGGGATCGCGGACCATCGCGAGGAGGTGGCGGCGGAGATCCTCCTCGTGGTTCGCGTGGATGTCCCAGCGGTAGCCGTCGGCCGGTGCGAGGGGGGCGCCGGGGGTGTTGAGGATCTCGAAATACCGGTTCGTCCATTCCCGGTCGGGCGCGCCGCCGCGCATGGATCGCACCATGGCGGTCCGGACGTCCCCGTCGCCGTCGAGGAGCAGCTTCTCGACCACGGGCAGGAAATCCGTCCCCGAGAGACCCTCGAGGGATTCGGCGAGGCGTTCGCGCTGGCCGGGGGAAAGGTTCTCCCAGGCGTCGAGGAGAGGTGCGATGGCGGCGACATCGCCGAGGCCGAGGAGAAAGACGGCGGCTTCGCGGCGGATCCCGGCGCTGTCTCCCTGCGTCATCCAATGCCGGCCCACCTCGGCGAGGGCGACGAGGTCCGCCGCGGCGGTCGATTCGTCTCCGTCGCCCCGCCGGTCGCGGCCTCCGCCGCGAAAGAGGTCGAAAAGGCTGGCGTGGCGAACGACCGGGCGGACCGGGTGGCCGGAGAGCGGGCCGAGGGCGGTCACGCGGTCCCGCAGGGCGGCCTTGGAGTGGAGATCGAGGTGGCGGAAGACGAGCCGGGCGGAGGCCTCGTCCTCTTTGTTGAAGAAGGCCAGAATCGCGGATGTGTCGTTGTGGTCCTCGAACCAATCGGTTGCGATGATGCGCCGGGCGGCGAGGGCGACGTCCGGATCGGGCTCGGCGGCGAGTTCGCGCAGCCAGTCCCACTCGGAGCGATTGCGCGGCTCGAAGGATCCCAGCAGGGCGACGAGCCGGGCGGGATCGTCCGCGGCGGCGGCCGCGCGCATCCCGTCGGTCCAGGGCTGGTCGAGCGAATCAAAGGCATTGGCGACGGGGAGCCGCGCCTCCGGCGTGGAGACGAATGTCTCGGCCATCGGCCCCAGTGCCCGGCGGCCCCCGACCCGGCTGAGCGCCCGCGCGGCCGTGGTGCGGACGAAGGCGTCGTCGCCGGAGAGGAGTCCGAGTATCTCGGGGGTGACCGCCGAGAGGCGGCCGGCTTCGGCCGCTTCGATGGCGGCCACGCGGACGCGCCAGCGCTCGTCGGCGAGGGCGTTGCGGATCAGTGCGACCTCGTCGCGGAGTCCGAGCCGGGCCAGGGCCCGCAGGGCGGCGATGACCACGTCCTCGTCGCCGTCGGCGAGAAAGCCGCGGACGAGGTCCCGGCTTCCGGGGGTGTCGATGCCTCCGAGCGTCCCGAGGGTGACGATGACCACCTCGCGGTCGCCCTCGCGCAGGAGGAGATCGGCGAAGGCGGGGACTGCCTTCGCCCCCGCCGCGCGGGCGAGGGCTTCGACGGCGGCTTCGCGGACAAGGCTGTCGCCGGAGCCGAGGAAGTCGGTCAGAATCTCCGCCGCCGCTTCGCCGTATCCGCCCAGCGTTTCGAGGGTTTGGCGGATGCGGGCGGTCTGGCCGTGGACGAGTTCGTTGGCCCGGCGGGCCGGTCGGTCCATGCCGATGGCTTCGAGGAGGATGGCGTATTGGAGTTCGCGGGAGATCTCGCGGCTGGCGCGGTCGAGATCGGGGTTCCCGGCGAGATGGCGGCGGAGGAACACGGCGACGGGGAGACCGCCGTCGCGGAGCCGGGCGAAGGCCCGCCGGGAGCGCGGCCGGTCGCCCGAGAAGAGTTCGGAGAGCGCGGCGCGCACGTCGGATTCGGTGAACGGGGTGATGTTCCGCGCGCGGGGATCGTCGTTCTCCTCCGCCCAGCTCCGCCAGTCGGCGAGGGCGCCCGTTTGCCCGGCGGGCGGGGTCCAGGGATCGTAGCCGAAGTCCTCGCCCGCCGCCCGCTCGAGGATCTCGAGGGCGGCGAGACGTATCGCGAGGCGCTTGTCTTCGAGGTGGGCCACGAGTTCGCTCCGGGGAAACGGCCTCCGTTCGAGAATCTCCTTCTGGTGGGCGCCCCGGGCTTCGCGGTCGCCGGAGCGGGCGAGGATCCCTCGCAGATCCGGCGGGCCGTACTCCCCCGGGGCGTCGTCCCCGGCGCCGTCGTCCGGCGAAAGGATTTCCGCCAGGCGCGGACCGAGTTCGTCGGCCGGGGCGAAGCCCTCCACGGTGCCGAGACGGCTCCCGTCGGGCGCGGCGATAACGAGTGTCGGGGAGCCGCGGATACGGTAGCTTTGCGCGATCCCGGCTTCCTTCTCGAAGTCGATCTCGACGAGCACCAGATCGGCGAGCCGGGCGCGGATGGCGGGGTCCCGGAAGACCTCCTCGCGCAGGCGGCCGCTCCAGCGGCAGCCGGCCCGGTGGAACAGGATGAGAACGGGGCGGTAGTCGGCATTGGCCCGGTGAAAGGCCTCGTCGAGGTCGTCGAGCCGGATCGCGGGGGAGGTGTCGCCGGCGTCCGCGGAGGGTAGTAGTAGTAGGAGGAGGAGGAGGAGGGCGGCGAAGCCGAACAGAAGGGAGCGGATCATGCGGGCGCGGGGCTCGGGCCGGAGAGTATGGCGGTTCTGGCGGCCGGAGGGCGGCTCAGTGCATGAGGGCGTAGGCGAGGATGTTGACGTTCACCTGGTCGGCGTTCTTGATCTCGTTGCCCCCGCAGCAACAGCAGCCTTTGGTGTTCGCGGTGTTGTTGAGACCGTGGGGCGAGTAAACCAGGACGATCTTTCCGTTGTATTCGAGACCTTCGAGGGACACGTCCCCGGTGCCCCGGGAGAGTTCGAGTTGGGTGATGTTGAAGACGGTCCGGTAGATCGGGTGGTCCTTGGGGATGGTCTTGAGTTCGGCCTGCCCGTCGAACACGGCGGCGAGGTTGCGCCGGAAACTCTTGTCCCAGGTCTTGCTCGAGCATCCGGCGGAGGCGAGCATGAAGCCTCCGTTGCAGAGATAGCGGTGGAGATGCCCGGCCTCGGTCGCGGAGAACTGGAAGTCTTTCTCCCCGGTCATCATGACGAAGGGGTAGCGGAACAGTTCTTTGGAATCGAGTTTGACGGAGCGGAAGCGTCTCTCGGTCGGTACGGAGGTCTCGCGCTGGACGATGGTCAGGAATTGATCGCTGAAACAACGCGAGGTGTTGTCGCCCGCGTAGATGAGGTTGGCGCACTGTATGGAGGCCTGGGCGGCGGGGCCCGTCAGATGGGCGGCGACGAAGAGGAGGAGGAGGAGGAGGAGGTTCCGGGTGTTCATGGCATTTCGGAATGGGTCTCTAAAACACTTTCCGGTGGTTTGGCGATACCTTTCGGCGGCCGGGGACAGGCCGCCCTGCCGCCGCGGCCCGGCGGCGCAAACACCGATTGTCGAATGAATTCCCTTGTCCGCGCCGCGCGGTTTCGATCACACCGGCGATGCCAAACTTTTCGAAAAACCGGTTGACATCCCGGTTTCGGGCCTCTTTTCTCTTCCGCTTTTCCACAATGAAAACGACTGTAGCCAAACCTGCCGAAATCGAGCGCCGCTGGTATCTGGTGGACGCCGCCGACGAGACCCTCGGTCGCGTCGCCGTGCGGATCGCCAACGTCCTCCGCGGGCGCCACAAACCCAACTACACCCCGCACGTGGACACCGGCGATTTCGTGGTCGTGATCAATGCGGAGAAAGTGAAGCTCTCGGGCAAGAAGGAGGAGCAGAAGCGGTATATGTTCTACACGGGGTACATGGGCAACGAGCACTACCGCAACGTGGCCGACTTCCGCGAAAAACGTCCGGAGTTCCTCCTGCAGAACGCGGTCAAGGGCATGCTCCCCAAGAACAAGCTCGCCCGCGAGATGATCAAGAAGCTGAAGGTTTACGCCGGTTCGGAGCATCCGCACGGCGCCCAGCAGCCCTCTCCCTTTCCTTTCTGAACCTTCCGAATCCTTTGTTCCATGAGTGAGACAGCCAACATCTTTCTGGCCACCGGACGCCGCAAGCGGGCGTCGGCCCGCGTCCGCCTGATTCCCGGCAGCGGCAGGATTTCCGTCAACGGGAAGGACTTCGAGGAGTATTTCCCGACCGAGCAGAGCCAGCGGGCGGTGACCTCCCCCTTCCGCACGTTGGAGAGGACCGGAGACTTCGATGTGATCGCCCGCGTGCGCGGGGGCGGGATCACCGGCCAGGCGGGCGCCGTTTCGCTGGGAATCGCCCGCGCCCTGCAGAAGTACGACGCCGGGCTTCGGCCGCCCCTCAAGAAGGAGGGCCTGCTGCGCCGCGATCCGCGGGAAAAGGAGCGGAAGAAGACCGGCCAGCCCGGAGCCCGCAAGAAGTTCCAGTTCTCGAAGCGTTGACCGGTCTTCGGATCGGCCCGTGGGCGCCCGGACTCCGCAAGCCGTGAGCAACGAGAGGAGAGGTCGCACGACGTTTCCGACCGACGGCCGCCTTTTTCCGCTGATCCGCTTCGTCCTGTTCGGCTGCCTTTCCCTTTTCGCCGGCCTGGCGGTTTCGTGTTCTTCCGGAGACCGGCCGGTTTTCGAGGAGACGGACGAGCCGGACTACCAGCGGGGCAAGCGCCTCCTGCGCCAGGGCGAGCCGGACCAGGCCCTCCTCTCCTTCCTGCGGGTGATCGACCGCCGGACCGATTCGCCCGAGTCGCACCTGGAGGTGGGATTGATCTACCTCGAGGAGATGAACCAGCCCGTGCTGGCGATCTACCACTTCATGAAGTTCCTGGAGCTGCGCCCCGACGCCCGGCAGGCCCCCGAAGTGGAGAATCTCATCGACACGGCGAAAAAGGAATTCGCCCGCACCCTTCCGGGGCGCCCCTTCGAGGACCGGATCGAGCGGATCGACACGCTCGAACTCCTCGAACGCCTGCGCCGCGAGAACGACAGCCTCAAGGCGAGGATCGCGGTGCTGGAGCGGGAGAACCGCGATCTCCGGGAACGGACCGGAGCCGCCCGGTCTCCCGACGGGGCGGGGGAAAGGGATGCGGAGCGGAGCGGGGGCGACCGGCCGGCCGTGTATGTCGTCCGCCCGGGGGACACCCTCTCTTCCATTTCCCGGACGGTCCTCGGCGACAGCTCGCGGTGGGAGGAAGTCTTCCAGGCGAACCGCGATCTCCTCCGCAGTCCCAACGATCTCCGGGTGGGCCAGGAACTGCGCGTCCCCTCCGAATGAAGATCCGCTCCTGCAACCTGGAGAATTTCCGGAACATCGGGGCCGCCGCCCTCCGCTTCGATGCCGACCGGGTCTTCCTGGTCGGGCGGAACGGCCAGGGAAAGTCGAACCTCCTCGAGGCGCTCGGACTCCTCCACGCGGTCCGCTCCTTCCGCACCGCCGACTTGCGGCACTTGATCGCCTGCGGCGAGGGCCGGGCCCGCGTTTACTGCGAGCTGCTCTCCGGCGGAGGAACCGTCGAGACGGTCCTGATCGAAATCCACCGGACCGGGGGCCGTTCCGTCGTCCTCAACGGGGAGAAGTGCCCGGCGCTCGGCGAGTTCCTCGCCCGGTTCCCGTCGGTGGTTCTGGCCGCCGAAGACATCGGGGTGATCCGGGGGTCGCCGGCCGCCCGCCGACGGTTGTTCGACCTGCATTTCGCCTCCGTGCGGCCCGGGTACTACGCCACCCTCCGCGAATACTACCGCGGGCTGGCCGGGCGCAACCGTCTCCTCAAAACCGGGGCCGGCGCACGGCTTCTACGGGCGCACGACATTCCCCTCGCGGAACTGGCCTGCCGCCTCCGCCGGGAGAGGCGGGAGGCCACCGCGGAACTGGCGCCCGCCTTCGCGGAGATTTTCCGCGATATCGCGGCCGGGGGGGACGAGGCGGAGATGGCCATCCGCACGGCATCGGAGGCGGACGAGGCCGGGGACTTTCTGCGGAAGTGGGAGAGCGGCCTCGAACGGGACCGGCTCCTCGGATCCACCCAGAGCGGCCCCCACCGGGACGACTGGATTTTCTCCGCCGGAGCCGGAGACGCACGCGACTACGCCTCCGACGGCCAGCAGAGGAATCTCGCCCTGGCCCTCAAGCTGGCCCTCTTCCGGGATTTGAGAAACCATCTCGGGGCCGATCCGGTCCTGCTGGCCGATGACATTCTGGGGGAGCTGGATTCCACGCGCAAGGCGGCCTTCTGGGGGAGCCTTCCCGCCGCTTGCCAGGTCATCGCCACCGGCACGGAGTTCGCGCCCCCGGGCGCTTCCCGCGGATGGGAGGTCCACCGTGTCGAGGCCGGAACCTTCGCGCGGATTCCGCCGGACGGAGAGGCTTAGCCGGTTCCTGCGCCCGCTGAATGGCTGCGGGCAGGAGCCGGACCTCCGTCTCTTTGTTTCGCAAACCCCCGTTCCAAGCGCTTTGGGGGTGGTAGGCCGTCGGGGA
The DNA here is from genome assembly GCA_046541615.1 of Puniceicoccaceae bacterium. Taxonomy (GTDB): domain Bacteria; phylum Verrucomicrobiota; class Verrucomicrobiia; order Opitutales; family Puniceicoccaceae; genus Puniceicoccus. The sequence goes on along the minus strand of JBKHCX010000017.1, from coordinate 38 downwards.
CTCGAACCCCGAACCAATTGATTAAAAGTCAACTGCTC
>JBKHCX010000016.1:0-25338 GCA_046541615.1 Puniceicoccaceae bacterium | reverse complement strand
GTTGTGGAAGGACGGAGGGGATGGCGGGAACCGGTGGACAGGAGTGTCCACCCTCCCCCGGAGGGCGCCGCCCAGGTGGGGCGGGACACTCCTGTCCCGCGCGGCCCGTTGTGGAAGGACGGAGGGAATGGCGGGAACCGGTGGACAGGAGTGTCCACCCTCCGGCGAAGGAGGGGGGGCGCTCCTTTGCCGCGCGGTTGTGGAATCGTCTTTCGCCGTTGCCGCTTCCCGGTTTTCCGGTAGGTTGTCCCACATGATCCGACACATTGTTTTCTGGAAATTCGCCGACGAGGCCGACGGCCGCACGAAGGCCGCGAACATGGACCGCGTGGAGTCCGCGCTGCTCGCGCTGCGGGATACCATCCCCGAACTGCGGGCCATCGAAGTGGGGCGCGACTTCAACTGCTCTCCGGCGGCTTTTGAGATGGCGCTCGTCACGGACTTCGACACCCGGGAGGATCTGGCCGCCTACCAGGTCCATCCCGAGCACGAGAAGGTGAAAACCCTTGTCGGCGCGGTGACCGCGGACCGGGCGGTCGTGGACTACGAGGTCTGAGCGCCGCCGGCGCGTCTGCCACCCCCCTTCCCCCGCGGCCATGGACATACCCGCCGAGCTGATCGCGAAATACAACCGCCCGGGTCCGCGATACACGTCCTACCCGACGGCGGTGCATTTCGAACCGGTGGACGATCCGGAGCCCCTGCTGGCGCCCACCCGGGAGTCCGGCAGCCCCCTTTCCCTGTACTTCCACCTTCCGTTCTGCGAGACCCTGTGCTGGTTCTGCGGGTGCAACACCATCATCACCAAAGACCACGGGCGGGCCGGCGACTACCGGTCCCTGCTCGAAGCCGAGATGGACGCCTTCGCGGGCCTGATCCGGCCGCACCGCGAGGTGGGGCAGCTCCACTTCGGGGGCGGCACCCCGAATTTCTTCCCGGCGCCCGAGATCGAAGCCCTCGGGCGCTCCATCCGGAGCCGGTTCCCCTTCGCGGCCGACGCCGAGTGCTCGGTCGAGCTGGCCCCGTCCCACCTTTCGGAGGAGCAGGTGGCGGCCTTCGCCTCCTTCGGCGTGCGCAGGGCCTCGTTCGGGATACAGGACATCGATCCCGGGGTCCAGAAGGCGATCCACCGCATCCAGCCCCACGAAACGAACGTGCGCACCATGGGGTGGCTGCGGAAACACGGCTACGATTCGGTGAACATCGACCTGATCTACGGCCTGCCCGGGCAGACGGTCGAATCTTTCGAGAAGACCCTTGAAACCGTTCTGACCCTCGACCCCGACCGCTTCGCCATCTTCAACTACGCCCACGTCCCCTGGATGAAACCGGCCCAGAAGATGCTCGAAAGAGCGGGCCTGCCCACCCCCGCCGAGAAGATCGAGATGCTCCGGTTCATCGTCAGCCACCTGCCCTCGCGGGGCTACCGCTACATCGGCATGGACCATTTCGCCAAGCCCGGCGACGAGCTGGTCGCCGCCCAGGAGGCGAAAACCCTCCAGCGCAACTTCCAGGGCTACAGCACGCGGGCCGGACTCGAGATCGCCGCCTTCGGCATCTCCTCCATCTCGCAGACGGAGGACAGCTACCGCCAGAACCACAAGAGGCTGGAGACCTACCGCCACGCCCTCGACAGGGGCGTGCTGCCCGTGGAGAAGGGCTGCCTGGTTACGCCGGAAGACAAGATCCGGCGCGACGCCATCCACCGCACGATGTGCGACCTGGAGATCGACCGCGAGGCGTTCGGGCGCCGGTGGGGCATCGATTTCGACGAATTCTTTGCGGCCGGCGCCGCGGGCCTCGCCGGGCTGGCGGCCGACGGCCTCCTCGAAGACGACGGCCGCCGCCTCCGCGTCACCGAAGCCGGGCGTCTTTTCCTGCGCAACATCGCCATGTGTTTCGACGCCGGCCCGGGCCCCGGGGAGGGCCGCTACTCGCGAACGGTCTGAATCCGCCGGGGGCGCCCCGTCAAAGCCCCTTCTCCATCCAGCGCTCGAAGGCCCGCACGGTCGCCTCGACCGTATCGACAACCACCACGCCCTCGTACCGGCCCGCGAGGAGACGCTCCTCCGGCTCGAAGGCCCGGATCAGGACGAGGGTGTCGGTCAGGCGGGTTTGTTCGAGCAGCTCCCGCAACCCCCGCCGACGGGTCAGCCCGGCCAGAACGAGTCTCGCTCCGCGCAGATTGGCCCGCCCGAGAACCTCCGGGGATGCGGCGTTTCCCTCGACGAAGCGGACGCCCTCCTCCGCCAGCCTGCGGATGACCGCCGGATCCTCGTCCACCACGACGACGGGCACCCCGGCCTGCCGCAGCAGCCGCTCCATGGTCGGCCCGGTCTGGTCGTAGCCGATGAGCACGGCGTGCCCGCTCACATCGAGCGGCTCCCCGGTTCCCCGCCGGGCGCGGGGATGCAGCTTCATCAACCGCCGCACGACCCGCTCGCGCGCGAGAAACGGCGTAAGGGCCATCGTCGCGACGGTGAGGAGCACGAACATGGAGAACACCTCCTCCCCGATCAGGCCCGCCCCGACGCCGGCCAGCAGGACGAGCAGGGAAAATTCGCTGGTCTGCGAGAGCAACACCCCCGCTTCGAGGGCGTCCCGCGCGGACAAGCCGTGGCGCTCCGCCAGCCAGGAGACCAGCACCACCGTCACGAGCACCAGCACGAGGGCGAACAAGAGCGCGTGCAACCACAACAACGGGGGAGGAAGGATGCAGAAGAAACCGATCCCGATGAAGAACAGCGCGAGGAAGAAACTCGAGAGCGAGCCCAGCATGCCCCGGATCAGGCCGTTCATGGGAAAGGCCGAAAGGGCGAACCCGGCGAGAAACCCGCCGACCACGAAGGGCAGGCCCAGCCACACGGCGAGGTAGATGAAAAGGAACAAGATCCCGAGCGCGAAAAGCAGCCGCTCCTCGTCGTCCAGATGGAGACGCCGGGCGGCGAAGGGGACCACGAAGCGGTGGAGGGCCAGCGCGAACGCGCCGAGAAGGGCGGCCCGTCCGCACGCGAGGAGAAGATCGGCCGCCCCGGCGTCGAGGTTCTCCAGCACGACCAGAAGTACGACGATCAACACATCCTGGAGCAGGAGGACGCCGAGGACCAGCCGCCCGAAGGGCTCGAACATCAGCTGCCGCCGCTGGAGGATGCGGACCACGACCAGGGTCGAGCTGGCCGAGAGAGCGCAGCCGAGGTAGAGGGCGGTCCGCGGAGCATACCCCAGGGCCAGAGCCAGGCCGACCCCCACGAGCCCGAGGATGGAGAACTGCCACAGCCCGACGGAAAGGATCGGCCCGGTACGCCCGCGCAACCGCCGCGGGCTCAAATCGATCCCGGCGGAGAAGACGAGCATCGCCAGGCCCAGCTCGACCGCGCTGAAGAGCGTCCCGGTCGGCAACTCCAGACCGCTGGCGTCGGCCGCCAGGCGCAGCGCGAAGCCGGCCGCAACCAGCAACGGAATCTCGGGGATCCGCGTCCACCGCGCCAACCCGAAGGCCACGGCGGCCACGAACAGGAGGGCGGCGAGCCCGTTCACGACGGCAGCACTCCTTTCTCGCGGAGGATCTCCCGCTGCCGCAGGGCCCCCTCGATCCGCGGGGTCATCAGGAAGTCCACCCCGAAATCGACCAGTTCCTCGACCACCGAGTTCTCGAAGCCGTGGACCACGCACCGCACGCCCGCTTCCTTGCACCTGTGGAGCAGCAGCAGGTTCGCGTCCTCGATCTGCAGGGCCGAGACCACCAGCCTCGCCCGGGCGAGCCCGATCTCGAGGAGAACCGCCTCGTATTCCACGTTGCCGATCACCGTGCGGCAGGGCAGACCGGCCAGTTTGCGCTCGTCCGTATCGACGGCGACGACCGTCTCGCCGCGCTCGTGGAGGCGCGCGGCAACGGCCCGCCCGAGAGGGTTCATGCCGACCACGATGAAGTGCCCGGACAGACCGACCCGCCCGTCGTCCCCGTCCTCCGGTTTCGCGCGGAAGGGTTTCAGAAGGCCGGTCTTCCGGACGAAACGGTACAGCGGCCCGCTGTAGAGGATCATGTAGGCCGAGGTCGCGATCGTGACCACTCCCACGACGGCCACCACGGAGAGAATCCCGTCCCCGATCAGGCCCGAGGCGACCCCGGCGGCGGCGAAGATGAAGGAAAACTCGCTGATCTGCGCCACCGTGACGCTCGTGCGGAAGGAGGTGCGCTCGCCGTAACCCATCCGGCAAATGATGAGGAAGAAGATGAACGGATTGCCGATGATCACGAAGAGAGAGAGGATCAGGGCCGTCCACCCCATCCCCACCGCCGCCCCCAGGTCCATGCGGGCTCCGAGCGTGACAAAGAAGACGGCCACGAAGAAATTCATGAGCGGCTTCAGGCGGCGCCCCAGATCGTCGTTGTAGGGGAGCTGCGCCAGAGCCAGCCCGGCGAGGAAGGCGCCGATCTCCAGGGACAGGGCGAACCAGTCGGCCAGGGCCACGACCAGAAAGCACCAGAAGAGCGCCCAGATGAAAATGGTGTCCGGCGAGCGCGCCGCCCAGGCGAACGGACGCGGCAGCAGGAACCGCGAAGCCACGAGCACCACCACCAGCAGCACGGCCATCCCGCCGAACGCCCTGCCCAGCCCCGACGCCACCCCCGCGAGGGTGGGCGCGCCGCCCTCGCCGAGGCCGGCCAGGAAGGTCAGGGCGACGATCACCACGAGATCCTGCACCAGGAAGATCCCGACCGCGATCCGCCCGTAGAGCGCGTCGAGATCGCCCATCTGGTCGAGCAGCTTGACCACCACGACCGTGCTGCTGAAGGTCAGCGCCACCGAGAGGAAGACCGACTCCATGACCGGGAAGCCGAGGAGCAGGCACAGGGCGAATCCGCCCAGGGCCGTGAAGACGACCTGCCCGATCCCGGCCGCGACCGCCACCCGGCCGACATCGCGGATCTTGTCGAGGCTCAGCTCCAGACCGACCAGGAAGAGCAGCAGGGCGATGCCGACGTGGGCGATCAGGTCCAGCGACTTGTCAACTTCGAGCAGGCCGGTCAACGGCCCGAGGAAAAGCCCGGCGGCGATGTAAACGATGATGGAGGGCAACCGGATCAGCCGCCCCGCGAGCGCGAAGAGCGCGGCCGTCACGACGATCAGTCCGAGACTGTCGATGAGAACCAGATTGAACACCTCCATGGATTGACCCGAACCAGACTCTGCCGCCCCGCCCCCGCAGGGCAAGATGATAGAAACCGATTTTTCACTGGCGGACCTTTGCGGGCTGGCGTAAGCGTATTGGACCGACGAATGCCAATGGTCCACCATCCCCCCACCCGTCTCCGCGGCTCCGGATTCGCGGCTCCGGCCACCCGCCTCCTCTGACATGGAGACGAAACCACTGGTTCTTCTGGTCGAGGACGATCCGGCTCTCTCCGAGGTGGCCGCCGATTATCTGCGCGAAGTGGGGTTCGAGGTCGGCACGGCGGGCTCCGGACGGGAAGGTTTGGAGAAGGCCCGCAAGGTCCTCCCGGATGTGATCGTGAGCGACATCACGATGCAGAACGGGACCGGGCTCTTCCTGCTCGAAAACCTCAAGCGCCAGCCGGCCACCCACATCGTCCCCTTCATCTTCATCACCGCCCGCGACACGCGGGCGGACTTGAGGCAGGGCATGGCCCTCGGAGCCGACGACTACATCACAAAGCCGTTCACCATGAACGAACTGGAAGCCTCGATCCGCGGCCAGCTCACCAAGAGGGCGCGCCGGTCGAGCGCGGCCGCGGCCTTCGACCGCCAGCATCTCTTCTCGCTGCCGCACGAACTGCGCACGCCCCTGAACGGGATTCTCGGGATCACCGATCTGATGCGGGACGGGCTCGTGCGGGGCCATGCCCCCTCTCCGTCCGAACTGGAGGACCATGTCGAGATCCTCCACGAATCGGGGCTCCGCCTTTTCCGCCTGGTGGAGAACTACCTGTTGTACTACGAACTCAGGCTGGCCAGCGGCAATCCCGGCCAGGCCGACCTCTACCTGCGCGACCGGGCGGAGGTCCCCCTGCCCCCGGGTTTCTTCGAGTCCCTCTGCGCGCGCCACAAGCGGCCGAGCGACGTCCGCGCCACCATGGAGCCGGCCAGGCTCCCGATCGGCTCCGAGCTGCTGCGCAAAGTCGTCTTCGAACTGGTGGACAACGCGCTCAAGTTCTCGGATCCGTGCGAGATCGTCCACGTGGCCGGTTCCGCCGATGGCGGCCTCTACCGCATCACGGTCCGGGACCACGGCGTGGGCATGACCCGCGAGCAGATCGACGAAGTCGCGCCCTTCATCCAGTTCGGCCGCGCGGCGATGGAGCAGCAGGGGGTCGGCCTCGGGCTCTGCCTCGTGCGATTGATCGCGGAAATCCTCGGCGTGGAGCTGGCCATCGACTCCGAGCCGGGGAAGGGGACGACGGTTTCGCTGACCTTCCGGATCGACGCAGCCGACTCCTGACCCGGCGGATCAGTCCACGAGAAACCGGTAGCGCTTGGCCGCCCAGACCGGTCCGGCGTAGGCCACGCCGATGCGCGGTGTGCGCCGGATCCGCCCGCGGGGGACCGGCGGGGCGTCGGCCACGTGGAACGGGCACGGCGGCGCCGCCGGACAACGGTTGATCGCGCCGGTCATCCCGATCGCCCTGGTGAGCTTGCCCGGCCCGTCGAACCCTCCCGCGCCCCGGAGGAGGACGGCGGCCGGATAGCCTTCCGGGCCGGTCACGAGATTGGCCAGCCAGTGGATCCCGTAGCAGAGGTACACATACCAATGCCCCGCCGGACCGAAGAGCACCTCGTTGCGGGGAGTCCGTCCGCGGCAGGCGTGGCAGGCCCTGTCGGCGGGTCCGTCGTAGGCCTCGACCTCGTGGATGGAAAGAGCCGACCATCCCGCGCCCGCCGGGAAGACGAGCCGTTTGCCGAGCAGGTCGCGGGCGACCTCCAGCGTGGGTCGCTCGAAAAAGGATCGGGGGAGGGGCGGGGCGCGCGCTCCCTCCTCCCCTGGGGAGCGGGGGAATTCAGAGCTTCCCACCCTTCCGGTCGGTTCCGCACAGGAAGACTTCGATGCCCAGCCGCCGGGCGAGTTCCGCCTTCGCGTAGAGGCATTTGTCCGCCTGGGCGGCATTGTTGGCGTAGGCCACATTGATGTGGTTCGCCTTGTGGCGGGCCATCATCTGGTCGCGGGTGACTCCGTAGGTCACGGCGTGCATGATCGGCCACTGGGGGGTGGTTTCCTCGAGGCGGCGGCGGGTTTCTTCTTCCGGCAGGCTGATTGCTTTCGCACGGCCGAGATCCATGCGCAGCTTTCCGTCCTCGATGAAGATCCGGCTCCAGACGATTTCGCCCGGTCTGGCGATTCCGTGGAGGGTGCTTCCGCCGTTCGGAAAATACATGGCCGGCTGGCGGTAGCCGTGGCTGCCTTTCCATCCGCCCACGTGATGCTCGACCGGGGCCGAGCCGCTGATCAGGAAAACCCAGACGTACTCGTCGGTCGTGCCGGACCGGTCCCAATCCCCCCACCGCAGGTCGTGCAGGGTCGTTTCGACGGGTTGCCGGAGCGCCTTGTGCACGCGGTTGGTCAGGATGGCGTCGAGGCCGCTGCACTCGTCCACCTCGTTGAAGTGGGGGTAGGGCTGGCCCCCGCGGATGATCTTACCCTCGGCGTTGGCGACCGGAGGGCGGTCCGTGCTGTTGAGCATGCCCTCGACCAGATCGGAAGCCGGGCAGAGATCCTTGAGTCCCTGCTGGTACTGGATTCCCAGCGCCTCGCAGCCGAAAGCGTCTCCGATCCGGCAGGCCGCCACGTACATCCGGCACTGGTCGAGGACCTGGCGGCGGGTCAGCTCGGTCTTGTGATTCCTTCCGAAATGGAGGTTGAATCCCCGTTTCTCGATAAAGGACAAAACCTCCTCCGCTTCCCCGCGGGTCACCCGGTTCATCTCGGCGAAGAGCGCGCTCTGGCTCAGGCGCTCCTTGTAAACTCCGGTCGGGAAGAGGAGTTCGTCCGGGATGGCCGCGTTGTACATGCCCATGCAGAATTCGTCGAACACACCCATGATGGACTTGTTGCGATCGAGGTCGGAGGAAATCGATTCGGCGGTCTTCTTCAGCCGGTCCGGAAGACCTTTCGGCGAATACCTGCGCACATGGGAGGTGGGATGCCTGACCGATCCGGTTGCCATCCATGTCGCGAGATTCTTCCGGAACTTCGCGTCGGCAACGAAGTCCTCGCTCCAAAGGGTCGAGTAGGTCACGCCCGCCTTTGTCAGCGATCCGTTCAGGTTCAGCATACCGACCAGGCCGGGCCAGGTCCCGCTCCAATTCGCGACGGTCAGGATGGGGCCTTGGTGGGAGATCAGGCCGTGAAGGAGGTGGTGGGAATACTGCCAGACCGCCTCGGCGACGATGAGCGGGGCCTTCCGGTCGATCTTCGCGAAGACATCCATGCCTTCGCGCTGCGAGGAGATGAAGCCGTGCTTTTCCTTCTTCTTGCAGGGGTGCGCCCGCTTCAGGGTCCCCCCGAGGTCTTCGATCACCGAGGCGAGCTGCTTTTCCATTTTCTCCTGTTCCGGCCAGCAGTTCCGGTTGGCGGAGAGACGGAGGTCGCCGTTGGCGACGAGGAGGATCGGTTTTGTCGGCATCGGGCGCAGGGGTCGGGGTTAGTCTTTTGCGATCTTCGATCGATCAAGGGCGTTTCTGGCATTTTCCGCTATCCGGGTCCAGTTTTTTCCGGCGATGTCGGCCCGGGTCGCGATCCAGCTCCCGCCGACCGCGAAAACGGACGGCAGGGCGAGATACTCCGCGAGGTTGCCGGGGCCCACCCCGCCGGTCGGGCAAAACCGGATCCCGAGGTGGGCGTAGGGGGCGGCGAGCGCCTTCAGCATCGGGATGCCGCCCATGGCGCCCGCGGGGAAAAACTTGAGCAGACGGCAGCCCTCGCGGAAGGCGGTCTGGACCTCCGAAGGGGTGGCCACCCCGGGAACGAAGGGGATGCCCGCATCGCGGAAGACCGCGATGGCCGCCGGGTCGGTGCCCGGGGCGAGCCCGAAGGCGCTTCCGGCATCGAGCGCCCGCCTGGCCTGCTCCGGGGTCACCACCGTGCCCGCCCCGACGGCCATCTCCGGAAAGCGCCGGGCGATCCGGTCGATCGATTCGGCGGCCGCGTCCGTGCGGAAGGTGACTTCGATGATCCCGAGTCCGCCTGCGAGGAGCGCCTCGGCGAGAGGTTCGGCATTTCCGGCATCGTCGAGGACGATGACCGGGATTATGGGATGCGCTTCCAAATCCATCATGGGGAGGAAAGCATGGAGACGGCCCGGGCCCTTGAAAAGGCCGGAATTGTCCATCCGGAACAGTCGGGCGCGGCCACCGGTGCGTCGGGTGATCGAAGGGATTCTCCGGATTTTCCAGGCGGCCCGCGGCCATCGCGGCAACCGTCTTCGCTCCGCGAGCTACGCCTTACTTGCGAGTAGGCCCGGAAGAGTCTCTCACAGCCGGGGGAGAGTCAGGCCCCCATCGACCAGAACGACCTGGCCGGTCGAGTAAGCGAAATCCCCCCGGGCGAGAGCGGCGACCGCGTTGCCCACATCTTTCGGCAAACCCCACCGCCGCGTGACGCACAGGCCGTCCTCGATCAGCTTGTCGTATTTCTCGGTGACGCCGCTGGTCATGTCCGTCCTTGTGACGCCGGGGCGCACTTCGTAAACCGGAATATCGTGCTCCCCCAGCCGGGCCGCGAAGAGACCGGTCATCATGGCGACGCCCGCCTTCGACAGGCAGTATTCCCCGCGGTTGACCGAAACGACCGTCGCGGAGATGGATCCCACGTTGATGATCGCGAAAAAGGAATGCGGATCGGCCTTTTTCTGCTCCACCATCCAGTTGGCGGCGGCCTGGGTCAGGAAGTAGGGGCCTTTGAGATTGGTGCCGAGGACATGGTCGAAGCTCTCTTCCGAGGCCTCGAGGATGTCCTTCCGCTCCTTCGGGGCGACGCCCGCGTTGTTGACGAGCACGTTCAGGCGGCCGAAGCGTTCCCTGACGGCGGCCAGCGTCGCCGCGCGCGCCCCGGACGAGCCGATGTCGCCCCGGCAGTAGAGAACCTCCGCGCCGAGCGCCTGGAGGGCCTGGATCGGCCCGGCGACCTGAGCCTCGTCCCGCATGCCGTTGATGGCGAGGTCGAAACCGGTTTCGGCGAGGCGTGTGGCGCAGCCGAAGCCGATTCCGCGGCTGCCGCCGGTGACCAGGGCGACGGGTCTGGGAGTGTCGTTTGCGTTCATTCTGTCGTGGGTTGTCGGTTGATCGTATATCCTGAAGCCGCTTCCCGGTTTCCGGAGAGGAGGAACGCATTCTTTCGATATCGCCCGGAATGTCCAACCCGGGATTTCGGGACTCTTCGGATCTTCGTTCGCAAGCGACTCGCTGAATCTGTCCCTGCCGATTCAAAGAGAGAAAGCTGGCGTCTCGCACCCTTGACCATGGGCACTCTTTACTGGAAAGACGGGAAGAAACATAACGTTACCATGTGATCTATCCGGCATCTCAATCGGCGGACACCTCTTTGCGACACCCCAGCCGTCCGGATGAAGCGCGGATCCCCGCCCGGCCATCGGCATGGGTTCGGATAAATTCGACCTTGCCGGCCGGGTGATCCTGCTCCACGATCCACGATCCACAAGATCAAATCCATGGAAGTGTATCAACCCATCATCGCTATACTCATGTATCTCACGAGTCTTCTCGGCTCTGATGTTCCCGACGAAGTCACCATCTCCGGAGACGGCATGACCCTGCAATTGGTTCGGGAGGAAGGAAATATATGGGCGCTGCAAGCCAACGGGGATCTCATGGTCGGATCGCGGGACGGCTTTCTTATCGAGAAACTCAACCCTGATAATCCGCAGGCTTACGAGGAGAAGATCAGCGAGCACCTCGACCTGCCGGTCAACCTCGAAGACGGTCAGGTCGAGCTGAAGCAGTCCTCGACGATTATTGAATATGAGAGGGGCGAGAATCGGATCGATTTCACGATCGTCCACCAGGGTGAAACCGAGGGGGAGATTTCCGTATCCTGGGAAGCCGATTGAGCGAGCCTCGCGAGGAACTGGACGACCTGCCCCGACATGCCGGGGGGCGGTGACCGGGGGCGGGGTGTTCGCGCCCATGGACCGGAGCCGGGAGGAATCCCGTCCAAGACGCACCGCGCCCGGGGTCCCGCCGCCAACCGGGTGAGGGGCGAATCCCGGCTTGTCTCGGCAAAGGAGAAGCCCTTGTCTGTCCGCCGATGAATCCTCCTCCCATTCTCGTCGTCGGCAGTTTCGTGCAGGACCTCACGTTTTCGACCGACCGGTTCCCCTCGCCGGGGGAAACGGTCGTCGGCCGCTTTCTCACCGGCCCCGGAGGCAAGGGGAGCAACCAGGCGGTGGCCGCCCGGCGGGCCGGGGCGGAGGTTGTTTTCGCCGGAGCGGTCGGCGACGACGCCTTCGCCCATGATGTCCGGGAGTTCTATCGCACCGAGGGGATCGAAACGGCCCTGGCGGTCTATCCCGACGAAGCCACCGGCACGGCGGGCATTCTTTTCGACCGGACGGGCCAGAACGAAATCGTGGTCGCCTTGGGCGCCAACGACCGCATCCAACCGGGGGATGTCCCGGACGCGCTGATCGAGCGCGCCGGTCTGGTCGTGTGCCAGCTGGAATGCAACCTCGCGACGGTAGCCGACGTGCTCGCGCGGGCGGGGCGGATGGGCAAGACCCGAATCCTGAATCCGGCGCCCCTGCGCGAGGACCTATCCCCGGAAATGCTCGATCTGGCGGAGATCCTGCTGCCGAACGAGTCCGAGTTCGCCGCCCTCGCCGCGCTCCGGGGAATCGGTCTTCCCGCCGACACCCCCCTGGCCGGACTGCCCCCGGGGCGACTGGACGAACTGTGCCGGTCCATCGGGAACGGAACGATGATCGTAACCCTGGGATCGGCGGGCGCGCACCTCTCGACGAAGGACGGCTTCGAGCGGGTTCCGGCGGTCGGGGGGATCCGGGTGGTCGATACGACCGGGGCGGGGGACGCCTTCGCCGGCGCCTTCGCGGCGGGCTTCCAGCGCTTCGGAGGCGATCTTTCCGAAGCGGTCCGTTTCGCCAACCGGGCGGCCGCCATCTCGGTGACCCGGAAGGGAACGGCGCCGGCGATGCCCACTTTGGCCGAGATCGGGATCGCGGGCTGAGGGGTATCCTCCCCGCGGCCGGGCTTCGCGGCGGGGTTTTGCTTGCACGTGCGCCCCGGGTGTGGGATTCCTCTGGGTTTTCCCTTTTCCCGCACCACGATGCCAGCCTCAATCACCTATCCGGACGCCGATTCCTTTTTTCCCGGGTTCATGCCGACGGGCCTGACCTTCGACGACGTCTCCCTGGCCACGCGCTATTCGGAGATCCTGCCCAGGAACGCCAGTTTGAATCTCGACCTCGCGCGGGGAATCTCCCTCCACCTGCCGATCCTATCGGCGGATATGGACACGGTGACCGAAAGCGGCATGGCCATCGCCATGGCCCTGCAGGGGGGCATGGGGGTCATCCACTACAACATGGCGGAAAAGGAGCAGATCCGCGAGGTGGCGCGCGTCAAGAACTACGTGAACGGCCTGATCCAGGATCCGTTCGTCGCCCATCCGGAACAGTCGATCGGTGATGTCCTCGACCTGGTGGAGCGCAAGAAGGTGAAGTTCCGCACCTTTCCGGTCGTGGACGCGAACGAGAAGCTGGTGGGTCTGCTGCCCGGCCGGGCGGTCAAGGAACGCTACCGGAACCACCAGGTTCTCGAAGCCATGTACGGGCGCGACCAGGTGCACACCATTCGCGAGAAAGATCTGGGAGAGAACCCGGTAGCCACGGCCGACCGGTTTTTCAGCGACCACCTGGGGATTCACAAGCTGCTGGTGGTGGACGAGGAGGACCGCCTGGAGGGCCTCTTCACGCTCAGCGACATCGAGCGGATCATGGAGGAGGCGCGCTCCCATCTCCGGCCGGCACGCGACGACCGTTTCCGGCTCCTTTGCGGCGCGGCCGTCAGCGCGGTGCGGACGGTGGACGGAAACCTCGACCGCGGCCGGATCGTCTCGCACGTGGGCGAACTGGTCGGCGAGGGAGTGGACGCGGTCGCGGTTTCGACCGCCCACGGATTCAGCGCGGGGGTCGGCGAAGCGGTCCGCCTGCTCCGGTCCGAATTCCCCGGTCTGGCGATCATCGCCGGGAACGTCACGAGCGGCGAGGGAGTCGAGTTCCTCGCCGAGGCGGGCGCCGATGTCGTGAAGGTCGGCCAGGGCCCGGGGTCGATCTGCACGACCCGCCAGGTCGCGGGCGTGGGCATTCCCCAGCTCACGGCGCTCTACGTCTGCTCGCGGGCGGCGGAGCGCAAGGGGGTGCGCATCCTCGCCGACGGGGGGATCACCCGCTCCGGCGATATCGTGAAAGCGCTCACCCTGGCCGACGCGGTCATGTGCGGCGGGCTCCTCGCCGGATGCCGGGAGGCCCCGGGCACCATCCTGGAGATCAAGGGCAAGCTGTACAAGCAATACCGGGGCATGGGCAGCGAGGCGGCCATGAAGTCGGGGTCGGCGGCCCGCTACGGACACGAGAAGAAGGACGTGAACCGCAAGGTCGCCGCCGAGGGAATCGAAGCCCTCAAGGAGATTTCGGGATCGGTGGAGGAAGTGGTCGCCGGGCTGGCGGGCGGACTCCGGAGCGGCATGGGCTACCTGGGGGCGCCCGACCTGGCGCACCTCCGCAGGAACGCCCTCTACGTCCGCGTGTCGCCGGCCGGCCAACGGGAGGCGGCCCCCCACGACGTGATCGTGGTGAAGGCGGAAACCGCGGAGGAGGCCTGAGATGGCGCTGATCCCCTTCCGAAGCCCGCTCATCGCGGACACCGGCATCAGTTTCGGCGACGAGGGCAAGGGCCGCCTCATCGCGGAGATCGTCCGCGAGCTGCGGGAGTCCACCGGCCTGGCGGATCCCGTGCGGCTGGTCCTCAAGGTCAACGGCGGGGCGAATTCCGGCCACACCGCCGGGGGGCTCAAGCTCAACCTCCTGCCGGGCGGGGTCATCGAATCGAGCGTGCCGTTTCTGGGGCTCGGGGCGGGCGTGGTCGCCGATCCGCGCAAGCTTTGGTGGGAGACCCGGGCCACGGAGGGGCGGGGCTTCACCGTCTTCTCCCGGCTCCGCATCGACGAGCGTACCATGGTCAGCGACCTCGGCCACCGGCTTCTGGACCTGGCCTGGGAGTCCTACCGCGAGAACCGGCTGTCGCTGCCCGCCCGGGGATCCACGGGCCGGGGCATCACCCCCGCCTACGCCGACGAGGTCGCGCAGTGGCCGATCTACTTCGCCGATTTCAACGGAGACCGCGACCGCTTCCGCAAGCGGTTCGAATCCCGGCTCGACCGGGCGCTCCTGACCATCCGCGCGGTCTGCGGGGTCGCGGAGCGGGAGTGGTTCGACTTTTTCGACACCCTGACCATCGCCGAGACCCGGGCGAACGAAGCCGCCATCAACGACGGCGTCTTCGACGCCTCCGAATTCGACTTCACCCGCTTCCGCGGGCCGGAGCCCTTCACCCTGGAGCGGGACGCGCTTTTCGAGACGTATTGGGAGGCCGGGCGCCGCTTCGCCGGCCGCATCGTCGATGTGCGCGAGGACGTGCTTTCCGCCGTGGCCGGCGGTCGATCGGTGATCGGGGAGTTCGGCCAGGCCTACTGGCTGGACAAGCGCCACGGCTTCCCGCCGAACGTGACCGCCTCGCACTCGTTCACCCCCGAGTTCTTCCAGTCCGCGGGCGTGCCCGTGCAGACCCTCCACACCTTCGGCGTCTGCAAGGCCTACGATACGAAGGTGGGCACCCACGACTTCCTGACCGAGATCCCGCTGGACCATCCCCTCGCGGTCAAGCTGCGGCGGATCGAGTTCGGCACCTCGACCGGGCGCCAGCGCATGGTCGGCTGGTTCGACGCCGTCGAGAAAGGGACGGCGCTCCGCTACGGGGGGTTCGACGATCTCGCGATCAACAAGCTCGACGCGCTCTCCCGGTCGGCGTCCTGGGAGGGGGTTCTGCGGATCTGCGTCGGCTACCGCGCCCCCGGCGGGGAGATCCTCCGCCGCGTGCCGCGCGACGAAGTGCTCCGCCGCGCCTGCGCTCCGGTTTACGAGGACTTCGCTCCGTGGGACGAGGATCTCTCCCGGGTCCGCTCCTTCGACGGCCTGCCCGCGAACGCCCGGCGCTACGTGACCGGCATGGTCCGTGCGACGCTCGCCTGCGCCGGAGCCGAGGGGAACCCCCCCGAGCGGTTGCCCAACCTCCGCTACATCGGGGTGGGTCCCGACCCCGACGAGATCATCAAGGACATACCCTCCACCGCCGAGCTTCTCGCCCGCTCCGGCGAATGAGGAGGCTCCGGCAGGGAAGACCCGACCGGACCCGACCCCGAACCCGCCGGACATGAGCGGAAAAAGGAAACGGCTCGACCAATTGCTCCTCGAACGCGGTCTTTGCGAAAGCCGCTCGCAGGCGAGAGCCCTCGTCCTGGCCGGAAAGGTCCGCCGCGGCACGGAGATCCTCGACAAGCCCGGCCGCGAGATCCCGGCCGACGCCGATCTAGCCGTCGAGCGGCCGCCCCGGTTCGTCAGCCGGGCGGGCGAGAAGCTGGCGGGCTTCCTCGACCGGTGCGGCTTCGACCCGGCCGGCAAGCGGGTTCTCGACGTGGGGGCCTCGACGGGGGGCTTCACCGACTGCCTTCTCCAGCGCGGCGCGGTCCACTCCACCTGCGTGGACGTGGGCCGCGGCCAGCTGCACCACCGCCTGCGGACCGATCCGCGCGTCTCCAACCACGAACGCCTCCACGCGGCCCGGCTTCCCGAGGCCGACCTCCCCCACCCCGACTACGACTGGGTGGTCATGGATCTCTCCTTCATCTCGCTGCGGAAGATCCTGCCCGCGGTCTGGCCGCGGGTCCGCGCCGGGGGGCTGCTGATCTGCCTGGTCAAGCCCCAGTTCGAAGCCACCCGGCAGGAGGCCGACGCGGGCCGGGGCATCATCCGCGACCCCGCCGTGCGCGGGCGGGTCCTCCGCGAGGTGATCGAGTTCACGACGAGCCAGCTACCGGACGCCGTTTTCCTGCGATCCGAGGAATCGACCCTGGCCGGCACCGACGGCAACCGTGAGTTCCTCGCGGCCTTCGGCCGATCAGCCCCGGGTGAACCGGCAGGAGTGGCAGGCGAATCCGGCCCCGAAGGAAGTCCCCCAGAGTTGTAAAGGTCCAGAGGGGCGAGCCTCCAAATGTTCGTCCAGGGCGAAAAGAACCGACGGGCTGCTCATGTTCCCGCACTCGCGGAGAACGGCTCGGGAATCCGGAAGATCCGCGCGGTCGATCGACCGGGCGACCTCGTCGATGACATCGCGCCCGCCCGCGTGGGCGATCACCGCCGCATCGGGTCGGCCGTTGCGGTCGAAAAGCGTCTTCACCGCCGCCGCCGCATGTTCCGGCACCGAGCGGTGGAGCCGGTTGCGCAGCCTGCCGTCGGCGTTCTCGAAGCGCAGCAGATCCCGTTTCTCGGGGAGGTGGAGCGTGTCGAATCCGTCGCAGCGCAGATCCTCCGGCTCGGCCGCGCCCCCGCGCCAGACGGTCGCCGCCGCCCCGTCGCCGAAGAGGCAGAGGCTGATCAGAACGCCCGGATCGTCGTCGAGATAGAATGCCGCCGAACAGATCTCGACCGCCACGCAGGCGACGGTCGTTCCCGGATCTGCGCGGACCAGCGCGGCAGCCTGCCGCAACATGGGGATGGCCGCACCGCAACCGAGACCGACCATGTCCCCGAGAAAGACATCCCGGCGCATCCCCATCCGCTCCGCCACATGGCTGGAGACTCCCGGACACAAATAGCCCGTGCAGGTGCAGACCAGGAGGGCATCGACTTCGCCCGGTAGCACCTCCGCCTTCTCCAGGGCATCCCCCAGGGCCGCCGAAGCGAGGGCGGGCGCCTCCCGCTCGAACCCGCGGTTCAACTCCCCCGCCCCCAGGTCAAAAAGACCTTCGAGCCCGGACATCGCGAAATGGCGGAAATCGATCCCGTTCTCCCCCGTCAACACCTTCTCCAGCAGCAGGCGCGAGCGGCTCTTCAACCGCCCGAAAGCCCCCGACGCCCTGAGTATGGCCAGGCAATCCGCCTGCGAATAGCGCTCCGGCGGCGTCCGGCATGCCAGTCCTTGCAAAATCATACCTCCCAGAACGCACAAATCCCGCCCGATCACAAACCGCGAGGACTTTTCCGCCCGCGTCGGAGTGGCCGCCCTCCACCGCGACGGTCGGACGCGAGCAGCCCGAAGGCCGGACACCCTTCCCGGGCGGACGGCGAAGCGAGGTTCGGTGTCCGGGCTTCAGCCCGCCGCGTCGGAGTGGCCGCCCTCCACCGCGACGGTCGGACGCGAGCAGCCCGAAGGCCGGACACCCTTCCCGGGCGGACGGCGCAGCAAGGTTCGGTGTCCGGGCTCCGATCCGGGCCCGGCAAACGAATAGGATTGCCACCCCGCCCTCCCCTATGCCACAGTCGCAACCGATGTTCACCCGCACGCACAGCCCCCTCCTCGCGGTTCTGCCGACGCTCCTCCTGTGCTGGGCCGCCCACGCCCAGAAAGACGAACTCGAGGTGCCGGAACCACCCGATTTCACGCCGAACAAGACCATTTCCGAGCAGATCATCGCCTTCGGATCCGACCCCGTCTCCGCCGAGCGGGCCGCCATGATCACCTCCTGGGAAATCGCCCGGGATGGCGTCTTCAAGGTGAAGAACATCGGATTCGGTCGAGCCGGAAGCGACGAGTATTGCCTGCTCTCCATCCAGCACGAGGTCTATGATCCCCCCGATTCGAAACGCGTGGACGAAATGGTGGTCGGATTCGCCGCCTCGCCCAGATCGGCCCTCGAAACAGCCCGCTCCAAGGCCAGGGCACGAATCCGCGACAATCCCAGCGCGCGGCCCAACCTCCGTCGATCCACCTTGCCGGGCGACCTGCGGGAGATCATGCCCATGCCCAAGGAACAGGAAAGAGACTTCATCGCCAAATCGATCCGCTTCCAGGGGCGCGGCGACGACTGGCGCTGCTACCTGAAATTCGAGTACCTCGAAGTGAAGTAGCCGGCGGGCGGCGCAGGTGCTTTGTGCAAGAGATCATCCGCGACGGTCCGGCCCGTTCGCGGGCATCGGGGTTACTGACTACTGTCCGCTGACTACCACTCACCGACTACTGTCCGAGGAATGACGAAAGCCGGGGATCCCAATGAGGAGCCGCTTCGCGGCCGTCTTCGCTCCGCGCGCCGCGCCGGTTCAAGGGCGCGGGCGCTACCCGGAAATCACCTTCCGGGCTTTCCCCTCGACAACCACCCAAAGGACTGGTACCGTTTACCCGATGAAAAAAAACCTGATTATCCTCACGTCCGCCCTCCTTCTCCTCGGCCTCCGGGTCCAGGCGCAGGAAGGGAGCCGCGCCTTCGAATTTTCCGTCTGGTCGCCGGTCCAACTGGGCTCGACCACCGAAAACGTCGAAGGCATCCGCCTGAACATCTTCTACGCGAAGAACAACGATCTCGTCGGTCTCGACTGGGGTTTCCTCGGACTCGGTTACAACACCGGGAACGTCAAGGGAGTCCAGTGGAACCTCATCGGCAGTATCGTCGAGGGAGACATGATCGGCTGGCAGACCGGCCTCTACACCCACACCTCCGGCGAGTTCCAGGGCCTTAAAGGCGGCCTGATCAACCTGCAGGATGGTGATTTCTACGGCTGGCAGGCCGGATTCATCACCCTCGGCGATTCGAAAGTGGTCGGCCTCCAGACCGGGCTCTTCAACAAAGCCGGTGACATGGAAGGCCTCCAACTCGGATTCATCAACTACGCCGAGAAGCTCTACGGCGTTCAGATCGGCCTGGCGAACATCAACGTCGAAGCCGACCCGCTTTACTTCTTTCCGTTCGTGAACGCTTCGTTCTGATCGGGGAAAGGAGATTTTTCCAGCGAAAGGCCGCCGCTCCCCCGGGAGCGGCGGTTTTTTTCTCGCCCGCCCGGGCGGCCGCGGGACAACCCGTCTAACGGCTCCAGTCGAGCATCCGCTTGAGAGGTTCGTAGGCCCGGCGGCGGATGTCTTCATCCATGACGATCTCGGGGCGGTCGTACTTCAGCGCGTCCCGGACCCCCTCGATGGTATTCATCTTCATGAACCGGCAGTAGTTGCACGCGCCCCGGTCCGAGGTGCCGGTCCGGTAGTCCCCGCAGGCGACTTGCTGGGCGGGCGCGGCGATGAAGCGCTTTTCGGGCACATCCTTCCTGAGCCGGTGGAGCATGCTGGTCTCGGTGGCGACAATGATGTCGCCGGAGGAATGCCCCCGGGCGAATTGAATCATGCCCTCGGTGCTGCACACATGATCGGCGACCGAGCGCACCGCGTCCGTGCATTCCGGATGGGCCACGACCGGGGCGTGGGGGAACTGCTCGCGAACCCGCTGGATCGACTGAACGGTGAACAGGACATGCACGTAACAACTGCCGGGCCAGAGCCGCATCCGCCGCCCGGTCTTCTGCGAGACCCACTGCCCGAGGTTCTGGTCGGGCACGAAGAGAATCTCGCGGTCCTCCGGAACCCGCCCGACGATGCGCGCCGCGTTGCCGCTCGTGCAGATCACGTCGGCGAGGGCCTTCACGCCGGCCGAGCAGTTGATGTAGGCGACCACGTAAACCTCCGGATGGGCCTCCTTGTAGGCCGCCAGCTTTCCGGGGGGGCACGAGTCCGAGAGGGAGCATCCCGCATCGAGATCCGGAAGAAGGACTTTCCGGGCCGGATTGACGATTTTGGCGGTCTCCGCCATGAAGTGCACGCCGCAGAAAAGGATGCGCTCCGCATCGGACTCCGCCGCCTTGTAAGCGAGACCGAGCGAGTCGCCCAGGTAGTCGGCCACCTGCTGGATCTCTTCGACCTGGTAGTTGTGGGCGAGGAGAACGGCGTTCTTTTCCCGCTTCAGATCGAGGATCTCGCGCTGAATATCGCTCAGCTCCGACTCGTCCGCCCCCGGTTCGAGGACGAACGGCTTGAAACCGGTTTCCGTGACAGTCATGAGGCAAAGGTAAACACATCCGGCGGAGGATTTCCAGCGCGAAGCCCGGTCGCCGCCGGGCGCTCCCGGATCACTCCTCCCTCGGCGCGATCCGGATCGAAAGGTCCAGCGTGCCGGCGCCCCTTTCGACCTCGACGCCCAGGAACTGCCCCACCCGGGACAGAAAGAACCGGTGCCGCAACTCGTGGATGCCTTCCACCGGAGCCCCGTCCAGCCCGAGAATCCGATCCCCTTCCTCCAAACCGGCTTTCTCGGCGGGGCCGCCCGGCGTCACGCGGGTCACGAGGAGGGGGGCTTCGTCGTCGGCGCCCCTCGAGCGGCTCTCCACCTCCATCCCGATCCAGCCGTAGCGGACCTCGCCGTTCAGAAAAAGATCGTCCCGCACCTTTCCGATCGCGCTCGCGGGAATCAGGTAGGAGGCGCTCACCTCGGGCAGGGAGGCGACGATCATGCCCAGCAGGTGCCCGTTCAGATCGAAGACCGGCGCCCCCCCCTCGCCCGGATTCGCGGGGATGGTGGTGCGGATGTAGGCGGTCGGAAAGACGCGCTGGCCGAAATTGGAATCAAGCCCGCTGACCAGGCCGATCCGCGGCGCGGGGTCGAATTCCAGCGCGCATCCGATCGAGAGCAGGAACGTCCCGATCCGCGGGTGGGTCTTCCCGTCGATGGGAACGAACTCGAAAGTGCCCTTCGGCTGATCCTCGATACGCAGAAGCGCCAGATTGGTCTCTTCGTCCGCCGCGACGAATTCGGCGTGGTAGGTCGTGTCGCCCTTCTCGATCCAGATCCGGCGGGCTCCGTCCGTCACGCTCGCGTTGGCCAGCAGCAGCCCGTCCGAGCTGACGAAAAACCCCGTCCCGACCCTCAGGGAGACCTGCCCCGCGTCGTTTCCGTTTTCATAGGCGGCCTTGATCCGGACCACTTTGTCCCGGTTTTCGGCAAAGACGGTCGAAACGCGGCGCTCGACTCCGAGAACCTCGGCGTCGGCCCGCAGGCCCGGGTTGGCAATCGCGCACAATACCAGCAGGAAGACGATCGGTCGCAACATCCGCAAAAGGCCTTAGAAAGGGAGACGCTCGCCCGACCACCCGTGATCCTTCGACGAAAGCTGGTCCGCCACGTAGTAGGCCTGCCGCTCCGACCTTTCGAAACCTCCGGTCAGCACCAGATCCGCCCCCCTTTCGGCGGAGCCCTTGCTCGAGAACACTTCGATCACGAAATCACGGTCCGCGCCGTCCAGCGGCGGGGCCGCGGCGGCGGTCCTCTCGACGGGCGCCGGAGCGGGCGCGGGAGAGGCGGACTCAATGCCCGCGCGGCCCGGGGCGGCGCTTCCATCGGCCGGATCCGTTTCCGGGAAAAACAGGACCGCGCCCAGAAAAACGAAAGCCGCCGCAGCAACGCCCCTCCCGTGCGCGAGAAGCCAGTCCCCCGCGAACTGGGCGAACGACCTTCTCCGCACCACCGATTGGACGATCCGTTTCTCCAGCCGCCGGTCGAACCCCTTCCAAAACTCTTCGGATGGAACCTCCGATCGCTTCACGCGCAGGAGATCCTCCACCGTTGCCTTCCTTCTGCCGTTTTCTTCTTCTAGCATCGGTCCCCGTCAACCGAGGTAGGCCTGAAGAGACGCCTGCAGTTCGCGCTTGGCATAGTGCAACCGCGACCGGACCGTTCCGACCGAAGTCCGCAATATTTCCGATATCTCTTCATGACTCAAACCTTCAATCTCAAACAAAACCACGACGGTTCTATGTTTGGGAGACAGTGTTTGCAGGGCTTCGTTCAATTTTTCCTGCAATTCCCCCAGCAGCACGGGGCGCTCCGTCCGCACTTTCGAGGAGAGCGCCTCCGCCAGATCCGGACTGATCCCCTCCTCGTTCAGGTTCTCGAAGCTGAAATAGCGGCGGTAGCGGTTCCGTTTCAGGTGGCTGAGCGTTCCGTTCACGGCGATCCGGTAGAGCCAGGTGAAAAACTGCGAGCGGCCCTTGAAACGGTCCAGCGACCGGAAGGCCTTGATGAAGCATTCCTGCGTAAGATCCGCGGCATCCTCCCGGTTGGAGGTCATGTTGTAGATGATCGAAAAGATCCGCTGCTTGTAGCGGTGGACGAGGATATCGAACGCGGCGATATTTCCTTCGCGGACGCGCGCGATCAGCCGGGCCTCGGAATCGCCTTTCGCGGCATCCCCCCCGACCGCGCCCGCCGACGCAACTGTGCCCTCCTTCATCACTGCTGGAACATTCTCCGGGAAGGGCGGCATTTGCAAGGCCAAAGAGGGCTCGGAAATCCGGCGCAATCTCTTTGCACCGGAGCCCGGTCTTCTTCATTCTCCGCCTTTATGTCTCTGATCCCACGATGCCGCCCCCCTTCCGCATTGCTTCTGATCCTGGCGCTGTCCGCAGCGGCCCTTCCCGGCGCGCCGGAGCCCCCCGAGGACCCCGCCGAGCCGATGCTTCCCCTGCGGGAGGCCCTGGCGGCCGCGCTCGAGTCCAACTTCGGCATCCGCGCCGAATCCCTCAATCCGGAGATCGCCCGGGAGGACACCACCATCGCCGAGTCCGGCTTCGATCCGCGGTTCTCGGCGGGTGTGTCCTGGCGCGAAATCCTCTCCGCCCGGGCCGCCTCCGTTCTCGACGGGGCGGATCAGCCCGAAAACAAGGATTTGAGCGCCGACCTGTCGGTCTCCAAGCGGTTTTCGCCGGGGACCGAGGTCAGCGCCGGCACCGATTTCAACCGCCGCGAAACCAATTCCTCGAACGCTCTCCTGAATCCTGACGTCGGATCCGAATTCGGAGTGGAGATCCGCCAGCCCCTCTTCCGGAATTTCGGCAGGTCGGTCAACCTCGCTCCCGTCCGCTCCGCCGAAGCCGGCTTCGAGGAGAGCCGGATCGAGTACGAGCGCGCGCTCGCCCAGCTTTTCGACGAGGTCGCCTCGGCCTACTGGGAGGTCGCCGCCGCCCGCCGGCGCCTCGAACTCCGGGATTCGAGCATCCGGCTCGCCGAGACGATCCTCCGGCGGACCGAAGAGGAATCGAGCCTCGGATTGGCGACCCGCACCGACGTCCTGCAGGCCAAGGCCGAGCTGGCCACACGCCTCGAAAGCCGCCTCGACGCCCGCAAGCGCCTTTCCGACACCGAGGACCGGCTTCTTTTCCTCCTCGGGCGGACGCCCGGCGAGGAGGCGGGGGAATTTCTCACCGCCGCCCTCTCCGAACCTCCGGCGGAGACCGACGACATGGGCACGGTGCTCGGCAGGGCCATGGCCTTCGACCCCCTGCGCAGGGCGCGCGAGCGGCAGGTGGACCAGCGCTTCTACGACCTCGTCGGCGCGCGGGACGCGGCCCGCCCGGATTTGGATCTGGTGCTCTCGGGCGATTATCTCGGGAGAGACGATGAATTGGGCGAATCCTACCGCCGGGCGATCGACCGCGACGGCTACCGATGGAGCGCCGGAGTCGAATTGAGTTTCCCGTGGGGGTTCGCCGGGGAAAAGGCCCGCGAGCGGCAGTCCGTCCTGCGCCTGCGCCAGGCCGAAATCCTGATGGAGGAGGCCGAATCCCTGGTCCGCCGGGACGTCCGCGAGGCCTGGCGGCAGCTCGAAAGCGGGCGCGCCAAGCTCGATTCGGCGAAGGCCACGGTGGAGCTGAGGGTCGAGGTGCTCGAATCGGAAGAGGCCCGCCGCGAACGCGGACTCTCCGATATCAGCGATGTCCTCGAAGCCGCCCGCCTGCTCGACGACGCCCGGCTGCGCGAGGTTGACGCGATTCTCGAAACAACCCTCGCGCTGAGCCGGCTGACCCGTCTCGACGGCACGATTTTCTCCCGGAACGGTTTTGATCCGGGCAGGCTTCTGGGTCGCTCCCCCGACGACCCGTCCGAT
Organism: Puniceicoccaceae bacterium; assembly: GCA_046541615.1. Classification (GTDB taxonomy): domain Bacteria; phylum Verrucomicrobiota; class Verrucomicrobiia; order Opitutales; family Puniceicoccaceae; genus Puniceicoccus. The sequence goes on along the minus strand of JBKHCX010000016.1, from coordinate 1,316 downwards.
CCGGACCCGTCCGGCGATTCTTCATCGTAGGACGGTCGATCCGCGCTGATCAGAGGTTCCGGAGATCGGCGTACGCTCCACTCTCCTGTTCCGCGAGCCGCGGCAACGCTTCTATGATCCGCTCGGCGCAGGTCCGCCCGTCGGGCATCCGGTCCGTGCCCCTGGCGGCCTTCAGGATCTCGAGCGGTTCGAACCGGTCGTCGGCGGGCAGGGAGGTCAGGTAATCCTGCATCGAGCTTTCCACCAGGCCCGGCGCCAGGGCGGTGAAGCAGGTCTCCGGCCGCTCCGCGGCGTAGAGCTTGATCAACATGTTCAGGGCCGCCTTCGAAACGCTGTAGCCGTTCCAACCCCGGCTACCGGACTGCGACGCTCCCGAGGAAATGGCAACCACCTGCCGGACCGGAACGCCTTTCGAAAAAAAGAGATCGAGGATCCACTTGTTCGCCCAGACGTTGACTTCCATCGTCTCGCGCAGATCCGCCAGGGGGGTGTCGGCCATGTCGCGGATCTCGCCCAGGCGGCCGGCGTTCAGAAAGACCGCCTCCCATGCCTCCGCGCGGCCGACCAGCTCCCGGAGCGGCCCGGCCGCCTCGGGCGCCTCCCCGAGCGACAGGTCCACTGACCGGTGGCGGAGCCCCCGCGCCACGAGATCCTCCGGCACCCTCCGGCTGCACCCGGAAACGTCCGCCCCCCGGTCCAGGTAAGCCTCCGCGAGCCCGCGACCCAATCCGGAACTCACACCGGTGATGAAAACCCTCTCCGCCATGGTTCTCCCCTAGCAAAACCGGGCCGCCCCCGGCAAGGCCAAAGCGCCCATCCCCAGCCCGCGTCACACCCGTATAATAGCCGAGTAATAGCCCGGGTAAAAAAATAATTGTCCAATTGACGCATCTGCCTGCCTTAATTGCCGGAGCATATTTGCCCGCGTAATAAAATACTTGCTTTCCAAAATACTTTTTCCGGTCTAATTTTTCTTGACCTTTTTATTCGGGTCTGCGAAACTTCCTTCATCCCAATACCTGCCCGGGTAAAAAAATAGTTGCTTTTCCCATAATATTGTAGTGTTTTCTCCGGCCAATATTAGCTTTGACGTTGCCTTGACGTATCCTATTGATCTGCGAAACTGGGTTTATGAAAATGCAAAATAGAAACAGAAGACGAAGACCACGACTTAAGATCGGAGAAGGCACGAAGGCCTTTTACCACCTGATGAGCCGGACCGTGAACGGAGAGAGATGGTTCGGGGCCCGGGAGAAGGAGTACCTGCGGAAGCTGATCTGGCAGGTGGCCGAGTTCTCCGGCATCCGGATCATCAC
>JBKHCX010000015.1:0-26333 GCA_046541615.1 Puniceicoccaceae bacterium | reverse complement strand
CCGCAGATCGCCTACCGCGAGACCATCACCGGTTCGTCCGGGGCCGAGGGCAAGTTCATCCGCCAGTCCGGCGGCCGCGGCCAGTACGGCCACGCCGTGATCCGGATCGAGCCCAACGAGAAGGGCGCGGGCATGGAGCTGATCGACAAGATCGTCGGCGGGGCCATCCCGAAGGAATTCATCAAGCCGACTTTCGACGGGATCCGCGAGGCCTCCCACAACGGGGTGGTCGCGGGCTATCCGGTCATCGATTTCAAGGTGGAGCTGGTCGACGGCTCGTTCCACGAGGTCGATTCCTCCGAAATGGCCTTCAAGATGGCCGGCATCTTCGCCTTCAAGGAGGCGATGCGCACCGCCTCGCCCGTGCTGCTCGAGCCGATCATGAAGGTCGATGTCGAGTGCCCGGAGGAATACCAGGGCGACGTCGTCGGCGACCTGAACCGCCGCCGGGGCCAGATCCAGAGCATGGCGACCCGCAACCAACTCACCGCGGTGAACGCCTTCGTCCCCCTCGAGACCATGTTCGGCTACGCGACCGACGTCCGTTCCCTGAGCAAGGGCCGGGCCACCTACACGATGGAGCCCTCGCACTTCGAGCAGGTGCCCTCGGGCGTCCTCTCCCGGATTGTTGAAACGACCCCCGGCGCCCGCCCGGGCGCCCACCGCTGATTTTCCGCCTACGATGAGCAAACAACGCATACGCATCAAACTGAAGGGATTCGACTACCGGATCGTGGACCAATCGACGACCGACATCGTCGATACGGCCAAGCGCTCGGGCGCCCGGGTTTCCGGACCGATCCCGCTGCCGACCCGGATCGAGAAATTCACGGTGAACCGCTCGCCCCACGTCGATAAAAAGTCGATGGACCAGTTCGAGCTGCGCTCGCACAGCCGCCTGCTCGACATCATCGAGCCGACCGCCAACACGGTGGACGACCTGAAGAAACTGAACCTCCCCGCCGGGGTCGAGATCACGATCAACGTCTGATCCGCGACCCGTTCCGCACTGAAACCATCTCCTTGTTTTGAGAGAAACCTAACCGACAAACCACAAACCGCCAACGCAGGGCCCTTCGGGTTCAATGGAGGAATCCCCCCCTGCCTCTTGCATATGAGCTTCTTACTGATCGGAAAAAAGATCGGCATGACCCAGGTGTTTGACGAAAACAACCACCTGCTGCCGGTAACTGTACTGGAAGCCGGACCCTGTCCGGTGACCCAGGTGAAAACCGTTGACAACGACGGCTACGACGCGGTGCAGATCGGCTACGGCCCGCAGAAGGAAAGCCGCCTGTCGAAAGCGCGGCTCGGGCACCTCGGCAAGGCCGGGGTCGGGGCGGTCCGCGTGCTCCAGGAATTCCGCCTGGGCGACGGCGAGTCGTTCGGCCTCGGCGACACCCTGACCGTCGAAAAGTTCCAGCCAGGGGAAAAGGTCGATGTGATCGGCGTTTCCAAGGGGCAGGGCTTCCAGGGCGTGATGAAGCGCCACGGATTCGGGGGCGGTCCCGCCTCGCACGGATCGATGACCCACCGCCGCGGGGGATCGTACGGCTTCTGCCAGGATCCGGGCCACGTCATCAAGGGCAAGAAGATGCCCGGGCACATGGGCAACCGCCGCCGCACGGTGCAGAACCTCCGCGTCGTCAAGGTGGACGCCGAGAAGAACCTCATCCTCGTCAAGGGCAGCCTGCCCGGCCCGAACGGCAGTCTCGTGACCGTCCGCCCGGCCAGGAAGCGCCGCCCGGCCGCCGCCTGAGCAACCGAGAGAGCCATCACCCAGAAGGATCACTACGATGAATTTGAAATACTATTCCGCGGACGGAACCGGAGGAGAGGAGCGCGAATTCGCGGGCTTCCCGGTCTTCGAAGGGTCGAAGGGCCGCATGGCCCTGCGCCAGGCGATCCTCGCGATCCAGGCCAACCTCCGCCAGGGGACCGCTTCCACGAAAACCCGCGCCGAGGTCTCCGGCACCGGCAAGAAGCCGTTCCGCCAGAAGGGCACGGGCATGGCCCGGCGCGGCTCCAGCCGCTCGCCTCTGCTGCGCGGGGGCGGGGTGGTCTTCGGACCCCGGCCGCGCGACTACTCGCAGAAGGTCAACCGCAAGATGCGCCGGCTGGCCCTCGCCCGGGCTCTCTTCGAGCGGGGCTCCTCGGGATCGATCCAGGTGATCGAGAAGTGGGAGGCCGCCGAGCCCAGGACGAAGCCGTTCGCCGGTCTTCTCGAGAAGATCACCCCGGCGCGCCGCGTGCTCCTCGTCGATGACGAGATCCCGGCCAACGTGGCGCTCTCCGGCCGCAACATCGAGCGGGTCCATTTCGCCGAGGCCGGCAACCTGAACGCCTACGACGTCGTCCGTTTCGACGCCATTGTCATCAGCGAGCGCGCGCTCCAGACCGTCCTGGCCCGCGTCAACGGAGGAGAATCATGATCGATCCATTCAAAGTTCTCAAGGAGAGCCGCGTCACCGAGAAGGCGACCAACCTCACGGCGAACCTCAACCAGTACACCTTCGAAATCTACCCGCGGGCGAACCGCACCCATGTCAAGCAGGCCGTCGAGCAGGTCTTCAAGGTCGAGGTGGCCAAGGTCAACGTGCTCAACGTCAAGCCCCGCACGAAGCCGAACCGCATGCGGCGCAACCAGCCCGGCCACATCGCCGGGATGAAGAAGGCCGTCGTCACCCTGAAGGAGGGCGATTCCATCGAAATGATCTGAGCGGACGAAGCGCGAGGAGACAGCAACCATGCCAAACATTGAATTCAATCCAACCACCCCGGGACAGCGGCACCACGTGCGCGGCGAGCGGGAACTCTCGAAGAAGCGTCCGGAGCGCCGCCTCACGAGGTCGAACCACAGCCCGAAGGGCCGCAACGTTTACGGGCGGATCACCTCGCGGCGGCGGGGCGGCGGCCACAAGCGGCTCTACCGCGTGATCGATTTCCGCCGCGACAAGCTCGACGTGCCCGCGACCGTGCGCGAGATCGAGTACGACCCGAACCGGTCGGCCAACCTCGCCCTGCTCTTCTACGCCGACGGCGAGAAACGCTACATCATCGCCCCGAACAACCTGAAGGTGGGCGACCGCGTGATCGCCGCCGCGAAGGCCGACGGCGAGTTCCACCCCGGGTATTCCTATCCGCTTTCGGAGATCCCCCCGGCCACCCGCGTCCACTGCGTGGAACTGGAGCCGGGCAAGGGCGCCCAGATCGCCCGCGGCGCAGGCGCCGGCGCGCAGCTCGTCTCCATCGACGGCCCCCGGGCGACCCTCAAGCTGCCGAGCGGGGAGATCCGCCTCGTCAACTCGCGCTGCCGCGCGACCATCGGCCAGGTCGGCAACCTCGGGCACGCCAACCAGTCCCTCGGCAAGGCGGGCCGGAGCCGCTGGCAGGGCCGCCGCCCCCGGGTCCGGGGCGTGGCCATGAACCCGGTGGACCACCCGATGGGCGGGGGCGAGGGCCGCACCTCCGGCGGCGGGCACCCCGTTTCGCCGTGGGGCCAGCTCTCCAAGGGCTACCCGACCCGCCGCAAGTCGAAGCCCTCGAACTCGATGATCCTCGTCCGCCGCAACGGGCGGAAGATGAAGCGCTAACCGACAACCCACCGATTTCCAAGCCATGGCACGTTCCATCAAAAAAGGTTTCTTCGTCGATCCGAGCCTCATGAAAAAGGTCGAGGAGTCGCAGCGGGCCAGTTCCCGCAAGCCGATCCAGACCTGGTCCCGGCGCTCGACGATCACCCCCGACTTCGTCGGGCTCAACTTCAACGTCCACAACGGGCGGGCCTTCGTGCCGGTTTACGTCACGGAGAACATGGTCGGGCACAAGCTCGGCGAGTTCGCCCTGACCCGCAAGTTCAAGTCCCACAACCCGCACACCCAGCGCTGAACCCGTCTCCCATGCGAACCCCCCCCACCATCCGCGCGCTCGCCGCACTCCCGCTCCTGGCGGCGGTGCTCTCGGCCGCGCCGTCGAAGCCCGGCTTCGTGGACTCGCTCGAGCCCTCGAACCGCGCCGGGATCGCCCGGGTGGTCGAGGGGGCCGAGGCCGATCTGGTCGTGCTCTCGGCCGGGTGGCTCGAGGGCTTCCGCACGGGCATGGCCTGCGTCGTCTCCGACGGATCCTCCCGCACCGGCGAGATCCTGCTCGTCGATGTGCGCCTCAACCACGCCGTCGGCCTCATCGTGAACCGCTCCGCGGACGCCGGGATCGATCCCGGCGACATCGTCACCGTCAAAACTTTCACCGCTTCCAGCTAGAGTCATGCAAATCCAAGCTTACACGAAATACGCGCGGATGTCCCCGAAGAAGGTCCGGGACGTCGCCCGCGAGGTGCAGGGCCGCAACGCCGCCGAGGCGCTCGACCTGCTCAGGTTCATCCCCCGCAAGTCGGCCCGTCTTCTGCGGAAGACCCTGGAGTCGGCGGTCGCCAACGCGGAGAACAACAACAACCTCGTCGCCGACAACCTCACGGTCGTCCGCGCCCTCGTGGAGGAGGGGCCCGCCCTCAAGCGGTTCCGCCCGGCCTCCCGCGGCTCGGCCCACCCCTACAGCAAACGAACCTCCCACATCCGGATCGTCCTGAGCGACGAAGCCTGAACCCCCTCCAAACAGCCATGGGTCAGAAAACAAATCCAATCGGTTTCCGTCTCTCCGTCCGCCGCAACTGGCGCGCCCGCTGGTACGCGCGCAAGAACGAGTTCGCGCCCCTCCTCAAGGAGGACATCGTCATCCGCACCTTCCTCGAGAAGCGCCTGCGGACGGCCTCGGTCCCCCACGTCTTCATCGAGCGCGCCTCGAACCGCGTCCGCGTGACCATCTACACCGCCCGTCCGGGCATGGTCATCGGCCGCCGCGGCCAGGATCTCGAGCGGATGAAGGCCGGACTCAACCAGAAGGTCGGCAAGGACGTCCTCCTCGAAGTGCAGGAGATCAAGAAACCCGATCTGGTCGCCCGGCTGGTCGCCGAGAACGTCGCCCTCCAGCTCGAACGGCGCATCGCCTTCCGCCGCGCGATGAAGCGCGCCGTCCAGACCACCATGGCCATGGGCGCCGAGGGCATCCGCATCCAGGTCAGCGGCCGCCTCGGCGGCGCCGACATCGCCCGCACCGAGCAGCAGCGCTCCGGCCGGGTCCCCCTCCACACTCTCCGCGAGAACATCGACTACGGCCTCGCCGAGGCCAAGACCGTCTATGGCACGATCGGCATCAAGTGCTGGCTCTGCCTGAAGGCGGACGACGTGCAGTTCTAATCCAAAAGGAACCGAAACCATGCCTCTTCTACCATCGAGAACCAAGTACCGCAAGGTCCACAAGGGACGCGTCCGCGGCAAGGCCAAGGGCGGCGATTACCTCGCCTTCGGCGAGTTCGGCATCCAGACCCTCGACCGGGGCCGGATGACCGCGCGCCAGATCGAGGCCGCCCGTGTCGCCATCAACCGCCACCTCAAGCGCAAGGGCAAGGTCTGGATCCGCGTCTTCCCCCACCGCCCCGTGACCAAGAAGCCCGCCGAAACCCGCCAGGGGAAGGGCAAGGGCAGCGTCGAATACTGGGCCGCCGTCATCAAGCCGGGGACCATCCTCTTCGAGGTGGCCGGCTGCAGCATCACCGCCGCGCGCGAGGCCTTCCGCAAGGCGGACGGGAAACTCCCCTTCCGCTGCCGCTTCGTCAGCCGCGAAACCCTCGATTGATCCGCGGAGCACCGCCACCACCATGAAAAGCAAAGAAGTCAGAGAATTGTCCGTCGCCGAGATCGAGAAGAAGATCCGCGACTCGCGCTCCGAACTGGTCCAGCTCCGCCTCCGCAAGCAGACCGGCCAGGTCGAGACCCCCCACCTGCTGCGGGAGATCCGCCGCGATCTCGCCCGCATGCAGACCATTTTGAAGGAGAAAACCAGGGAGACCGGATCGGTTCCGGCTGCCTGAACCCATTCATAGAAGCAGAAGATTTTCACCATGAGCGAACGCAACAGCCGCAAGGACTTGATCGGCGTCGTCAGTTCCCGGTCCGGGGACAAGACGATCAAGGTCACCTATTTTTACAAGATTCCGCACCCCCTCTACAAAAAGGAGATCAAGCGGAAGACGGTCCTCCATGTCCACGACGACGCCAACGAGTGCAAGGTCGGCGACAAGGTCGAGGTCATGGAAACCCGGCCCCTCAGCAAGCTCAAGCGCTGGCGGGTCGTCCGGGTCGTCGAGGCGGCGCCCGCCCTTTGAGCGGTATCAGGAAACGGAGGAATCAGTCATGATCCAGATGCAAACCAGAGTCGATGTGGCGGACAACAGCGGGGCGAAAGTCGCGCAGATGATCCGCCGGATCGGGCAGAGCAAGAAGACCGCGTCCGTCGGCGACGTCATCGTGTGCAACGTCAAGGAGAGCGCCACCGACGCCACCGTCAAGAAGGGCGAGGTCGTCCGGGCCGTCGTCGTGCGCACGAAGGCCCCGATCCGCCGCGCGGACGGCAGCTACCTGCGTTTCGACGGAAACGCCGTCGTCATCATCAACAAGGACGGAAATCCGCGGGGCACCCGCATTTTCGGACCCGTCGCCCGCGAGCTGCGCGGCAAGTACATGAAGATCATTTCGCTCGCACCGGAGGTATTGTAAGATGTCGCGAACAATCAAAAAAGGAGACGAGGTCGTCGTCATCTCGGGTGAGTCCCGCGGAGAGCGGGGCAAAATCCTCCAGGTCATTCCGTCCCGCGACCGGGTTCTGGTCGAGGGCGTCAACATGCGCAAGCGCCACGAGAAAAAGACCCAGGACTCGGAGGGCGGCATCGTCGAGCGCGAGTCCGCCATCCATATCTCGAATGTGATGCTGCGTGAGCGTTGGGAGGCGCGCGCGAAAAGCGGCGGCTGAGGAATTTTTCTTGCTTCGCGGCGGCCGGAGGTCATTCTCCGCGCTTTTTTTCCGCGAAAGCCAACCCCGGGTCGGAAATCCGGAGACACCATGAGCAAACCAAAACTACAGACCGCATACCAGGACACCATCCTCCCCGATCTGATGAAGGAGAAGGGGTACAAGAACGCCCTCCAGGCCCCCCGCCTGGCGAAGGTCGTTCTCAACACCGGCGTGAGCGCGAGCCTCGACAAGGCGGCCGTCGAAGAGGCCGCCAGGGACATGGGGCTGATCGCCGGCCAGAAGGCCGTCATCACCCGGGCGCGCAAGAGCATTTCGAACTTCAAGCTGCGCGAGGGGATGCCCATCGGCGCGAAGGTCACCCTCCGGGGCGCCCGGATGTGGGACTTCGTGTACCGCTGCCTGAACATCGCCCTGCCGAACATCCGCGACTTCCGCGGGGTTCCCAACAAACTCGACGGCTCCGGGAACTACACCCTCGGCATCGCCGACCACACGATCTTTCCCGAGATTTCGACCGACGGCAACCGCCGGACGATCGGGATGGATGTCACTTTCGTCACCACGGCGGACAACGACGCCGACGGACACGACCTGCTCCGCCGCCTCGGCATGCCCTTCCGGAAAAGCCAGTCGGCCGAAGAGCAGGCCGCCTAATCCCACAGAGAGAGAGAACCATGGCCAAAAAGTCAGCGATCCAGAAAAATCTCAAGCGCATCCGCCTCGAGGAGAAATACCGCGCCAAGCGCAACGAGTTAAAGAAGAAGCTCCTCGACCCCGACCTGCCCGACGAGGAATTCTTCCGCGCCCAGAAGCAGCTGTCGAAGCTCCCGCGCAACTCCTCGCCGGTGCGCATCCGCAACCGCTGCGGCGTGACCGGGCGTCCGCGCGCCTATCTGCGCAAGTTCGGTCTCTCCCGCATCACGTTCCGGGAACTCGCCAGCGAGGGGAAGATCCCCGGCGTGACCAAGTCTTCCTGGTAACCGGTAGGAATCGAAACACATGGCTATTCACGACACCATCGGAGACTTTCTCACCGCCATCCGCAACGGAAGCCGGGCGGGCCGCGAGACGATCGAAACCCCGTTTTCGAAGATGCGCCTCGCCATCGGCGAGATCCTCGTCAGGGAGGGCTACCTTCTCAAGTGCGAGAAGATCGAGTCCCGCCCCAACGTGCCCGCGATCCGGATCACCCTGAAGTACGTCAACAAGGTCCCCGCCATCACCGACGTCCAGCGCGCCAGCCGGCCCGGCTGCCGCCGCTACACCGGCGCCACCGGGATGCCCAGGGTGCTCGGCGGACTCGGTTTTTCCATCATTTCGACGCCCAAGGGCGTTCTCAAGGACTCCGACGCCCGCCGCCAGAAGGTTGGCGGCGAGGTCGTCTGCGAGGTCTGGTAACCCGCCACCGGAGAGAGAGAGGATAGAGCAATGAGCAGAATTGGAAAACTACCGGTCGTCATCCCCGAAAAGGTGAAGGCCGAGATCACCGACAACACCGTCAAAATCGAGGGCCCGAAAGGCGCCCTCGCGCAGACCTTCGACCCGTCGGTGACGATCACCTTCGCCGACGGCGAGATCCGGGTCGCCCCCCGCGGGGAGAACCGGCGCTCGAAGGCGATGTACGGCACGGCCCGCTCGATCATCGCGAACATGGTCTCGGGCGTCACCGAAGGCTTCAGCAAGAAGCTGCTGATCGAGGGCGTGGGTTTCCGCGCGGCCGTCAACGGCAACCGGCTGAACCTCGCCCTGGGCTACTCGCACCCGATCGACTTCCCCATCCCCGAGGGGGTTACGGTGACGGTGGCCGACAACACGAAGATCACGGTCGAGGGCGCCGACAAACAGGCCGTCGGCGCCTGCGCCGCCCGGATCAAGAGCTACTACCCGGCCGAGCCCTACAAGGGCAAGGGCGTGCGGATCGAGGGCGAGTTCGTCCGCCGCAAGGAAGGGAAGAAGACGGCCTGACGAACAGGCGGAGGAAACAGGTTATGAAATTGGAACGAAAACAGAAACTGGCGCAGAACCGCCGCTGGCGCATCCGGCGCAAGGTCCGCGGCACCGCCGCGCGTCCGCGCCTGACCGTCCACTTCTCCCACAAGCACGTGTACGCCCAGTGCATCGACGACGACGCGGCGGCCACCTTGGTTTACGCCTCCTCGCTCGACAAGAACGGGGCCGGCGCCAAGCCGAACATCGCGGGCGCTACCGCCCTCGGCGCGAAGGTCGCCGAACTGGCCCGGGAGAAGGGCATCGAGGCGGTGGTCTTCGACCGCGCCGGCCGTCTCTACCACGGCTGTGTCAAGGCGTTCGCCGAAAGCGCGCGCGAGAACGGACTTACATTCTAAGGCATGAGAAAACCACCCAACACCCGCTCCCCGGCGCCCGAGCCGGAAGAATCCGAATTCGTCGAGAAGGTCGTCCACATCAACCGGTGCGCGAAAGTCGTGAAGGGCGGACGCCGCTTCAGCTTCGCCGCCCTGGTCGTCGTCGGCGACCGCAAGGGCAAGGTCGGCTTCGGCTACGGCAAGGCCAAGGAGGTGCCCGAGGCCATCCGCAAGGGCACCGAACAGGCCCACAAGCACATGGTCCCCATCCAGATCATCGACGACACGATCCCGCATCCCGTTCTCGGCGAGGCCGACGGCGGCAAGGTGCTCCTGCGCCCCGCCAGCGAGGGTACGGGGATCATCGCCGGCGGCGGGGTGCGCGCCGTGCTCGAAGCCTCCGGCATCAAGAACGTTCTCTCGAAATCCCTCGGATCGAACAACCAGCTCGCCATGGTCAACGCGACCATGGAGGGCCTGCTCCGCCTCCGGACCGCCGAGGCCCGCGGGGAGCTGCACGAGGCCGCCGCCGATCCCGTCGGGGCCTGACCGGAATTTACCAGGAGACCACCACCATGCGACTGCACGAATTGATTGACAGCAACGGCGCCAACCGCCCCAAACGCCGCCTCGGAAAAGGCGAGGGCAACGGCCACGGCAAGACCTGCGGCCGCGGACACAAGGGCAGCAAGGCCCGTTCCGGCTACAGCATCCAGCCCGGTTTCGAGGGCGGGCAGATGCCCCTCTACCGCAAGCTCCCGCAGCGCGGATTCAGCAACTTCAAGTTCCACAAGGGCTATGCGATCGTCAACCTCGGCGATCTCTCCCGGCTGGACGAAGGCGTTTCCGAAGTGGACCGGGCGGTTCTGGTCAAGGCCGGACTCGTCCGCGACAATTCGCTTCCCCTCAAGATCCTCGGCAACGGAGATCCCGGCCGCGCCCTCAAGGTGCGGGCTGCCGCCTTCTCCGCCTCCGCCAGGGCCAAGATCGAGGCGGCCGGCGGCGAGGCCCTGGCCGACTGATCGTCGATCCGCCGCTCCCGCGGCCCCACGCGCACGATTAGGAAGATTTATGCTCTCAGCCTTTACCAATTGCCTGAAGATCCCGGAGCTGCGGCAGCGGATTTTCTTCACCCTCGCGCTGCTCTTCATCGCGCGTGTCGGGGCCAACATCCCCCTGCCCGGTATCGATCCGGCCCCGATCAAGGATTTCTTCGCCGACCAGGCCTCGGCGGGCGGCGGGATCGTCGGCTTCTACAACATGTTCACCGGGGGCGCCCTCCTCAACGGAGCGATCTTCGCCCTCGGGGTCATGCCCTACATCTCCGCCTCCATCATCATGCAGTTGATGGGCGCCGTCTTCCCGGCCCTCGCCCGTCTCCAGCAGGAGGGCGATGTCGGCCGCCAGAAGATCAGCCAGTACACCCGCTACCTCACCATCGCCATCTGCTTGGTCCAGGCCATCCTGCTGGTCACCGCGCTGGAGAAGAATCCGGGCACGCTCATCGGGGCGGACTTCAACCCGATGGAGTATGGCAACATCGTCATCGCCAACCATCTCTGGTTCCTCCTGTCCTCGACCGTCATCCTGACCTGCGGGACCGTCATCCTCATGTGGCTCGGCGAGCAGATCACCCAGCGGGGCATCGGCAACGGGATATCGCTGCTCATCACCGTAGGGATCCTCGCCGACCTGCCGGGCGCGATCACGACGGCCTACCGCATGTTCAACGCCCCCCCGGGAAGCGAGGCCGCCAGCCTCGGCCTGCCGCACGCCATCCTCATGATCGTCCTGCTGGTGGTCGTCACGGCCGGGATCGTGGCCGTGACCCAGGCGCAGCGGAAGATCCCGGTCCAGTACGCCAAGCGGGTCGTCGGCCGCAAGGTGTACGGCGGGCAGAACTCCTTCCTGCCGCTCAAGGTGAACTACTCCGGGGTCATGCCGGTCATCTTCGCCAGCGCGATCCTGCTCTTCCCGGCGCAGATCCTCCAGACCCTCGAAGGCGCCACCGGCATGGCCTTCTTCGGCGACATGGCCAGCTTCATGGCGCAGGGGACCTGGTTCTACTACCTGACCTACGGGCTGTTGATCCTGGTCTTCAGCTACTTCTGGGTCTCGCTGATGTTCAAGCCGATCCAGATCGCCGACGACCTCAAGAAATACGGCGGCTTCGTGCCCGGGGTGCGCCCCGGCGAGCCGACGGCCCGCTTCCTCGATTTCGTGATGACCCGCCTGACCCTGGCCGGCGCGCTCTTCCTCACGATCATCGCCGTCTTCCCGGACCTTCTTCTGTTCGTGTACAACGTGCCCATGCAGGTGGCGATCTTCTTCGGCGGCACCGGAATGCTGATCACCGTGGGGGTCACCCTCGACACCATGCGGCAGATCGAAACCTTCCTGCTCCAGCGCCACTACGACGGCTTCCTGAAAAAGGGCCGCATCCGCGGGCGCAGCCAGCAGGCCCGGAACCGGCAGATGATGGAATCCCTCGAACTGCGCGACTTCTGGAGGGTCTGGCGTCCGCTCCTCATCCTCTCCGCCATCCTCTTCCTGCTGGGATTCGTCGCCTGGATCGTCCGGTGAGCGGAGCAATGTCGGGTCCGGTGGGAACGCGCCGGGGATGCGCCATGCCGCTTTCCCCCGGAATCCACCGTACTTCCGCCCGATGCTGAGGGAAGACCAGATACCCGTCCTGCGCGAGGCCTGCCGGATCGCGGCCACGGTCCTCGACGAGATGTGCCGGGCGGTCGAACCCGGCATGAACACCTACGATCTCGACCAGTTCGGCAAGCGGAAGATCGCCGAACTCGGAGCGGAGAGCGCCTGCTACCAGTACCGGGTGCGCGACCTGGTCTTTCCCTCGCACACCTGCCTGTCCCTCAACGACCAGGTGATCCATGGAATCGGTCGGCTCGATCAAATGCTCGCCGAGGGCGACCTGATCTCGGTGGATGTGTGCGTGCGCTACCGGGGGCTGATCGGCGACAACGCCCGCACCGTTCTCGTCGGGGGGAAGGGTACCCGAGCGGACGAAAAGCTGCTCGCGGTCACCCGCGCCGCCCTCGAAATGGGAATCGAGCGGGCGCGCCCCGGAAACCGGGTGGGGGACATCGCCCACACCATCCAGACCTACGTCGAGAAGAACAAGTTCAGCGTTGTCCGCGATTTCGTCGGCCACGGAGTGGGCGAGACCATGCACGAGGATCCCCAGATCCCCAACTTCGGCCGCCGCCGCTCCGGCGCCCGGCTCGTTCCGGGCATGGCCCTCGCCATCGAGCCCATGGTCAACGCCGGCACCCACAAGGTGGAGATGCTCCCCGACGGCTGGACGGCGGCCACCAAGGACCACAAACGCTCCGCCCACTTCGAACACACCGTCCTGGTGACCGAGGACGGCCCCGAAATCCTGACCGTGCCGCCCGCCCGCGCCGGCTCGGACGACGGAAGTCGATCACCCGCGTAGTTGGATGACTTCAGTCGTCCAACCCGGAACGACCCGGGGCACCCTCCTGCCCCGCAGGCGTCAGCCCCCCGGGGAGGCGGGACACTCCTGCCCCGCGGGCGTCAGCCCCCCGGGGAGGCGGCACCCTCCTGTCCCGCGGGCGTCCTGTCCCGCGGATTCTCAATTCCGCGGAAGTGTCAGAACGAACCGGATCTGATCGTGCACGTTCTCGGCGAGCACCAGATCGCCCCCGTGGGCGCGGCCTCGACCCGGCCGCCGGGGCGGTCTTTAGGTGGCTACCTTCCCAGAGTGTCGTACTTCTGGATTTTCCACTCAAGCTTGCGAATTTCGGTTTCCAACATGGATATTTCTTTCAGAATAGTCCTTCTTTCGCGGGAGTTGGTCTTGGCGCGCAATTCTTTAGTCAAAACTACCTTTTTGTCTGAGGCCGCTTCCAGTTTCTCTTTTAGTGAGCGGTAATAGTATTCGCCGGCACTTGGCATATCCTCTCGACTGGACTTTAGAGGTGGTTGTGGTTTCTTGGGTGCTTGGGAAATCCGGTCAGCTTTGGGATGGAGAAACAGCCGCATACGCGAGGATAGATCGAGATCCTCGATGGGGTGGACAAACATTTGTGCGTCTGATCGCCGGGTGAACCGGAAATGTGTGTCGTCACGCTCAATAAAAAGAATGGCGAGTTCTCGACCATTCCGGTCTTTGACGGTGAATTCCTTGGGACAAAGATCATATGTTCGAACTACGAAACACCCTGCGACGCCCAATGCGATAAGGAGTAGAAGCGCGGTGATCCTGCTCATGGAACGATTCTCAATTCCGTTCGCATGATGGTCAACAGTAAAGGATGGACGCCGACTTTAGTGGATGGAACCGCAAGTTTGGAAAGATATCGATGAGATTAGGGAGGCGGCACCCTCCTGTCCCGCGGGCGTCCTGTCCCGCGGATTCTCAATTCCGCGGAAGTGTCAGAACGAACCGGATCTGATCGTGCACGTTCTCGGCGAGCACCAGATCGCCCCCGTGGGCGCGGGCGAACTCGCGGGCCAGGCTGAGCCCCAGGCCGAGTCCACCGGCTTCCCGGCTCCGGGATGCGTCTCCGCGGAAGAATCGCTCGAAAACCGAGTCCGCGACCGCGGGCGGGATTGCCTCTCCGGTGTTCGTCACGGCGAGCCGGGTTGCTCCCGGCTCTTCGGTGAGCGCGACCTCGACCCGGCCGCCGGGGCGGTTGTAGCTGGCCGCGTTCCCGAGAAGATTGAGAAGGATCTGGCGGACCAGCGTTGGATCGGCCGAAACGACGAGTTCCGCCGGTCCGGAAAACGCGAAATGGATTCCGGGAAAGGATTCCTTGACCTCATCGACGGTATCCCCGGCCAGTCGGGCCAGATCGACGGGAGTCGCTTCGGCGCGCAGCCCGCCCCCGTCGATGCGGGCGAGCAGGTGCAGCTTGCGGACGATCTCACGCAGGCGCCCGAGTTCGTCGGCCGATTCCGCGAGCATCGCCTGCTCGGGCGATCCGTCCGGCGCGGCCGCCAGGGCTTCCTCGAGGCGGTTCGTCAGTACGGTCAGCGGGGTGTTCAGCTCGTGGGCCGCGTCCTGCCCGAAACGCCGGGCCTGCCGCAAGCTGGTTTCCAGGCGGGCGAGCATGCCGTTGAAGACTTCGGCCAACTCGGAGAACTCGCGGTCGAGCCCCTCCGGCGGAATCCGGTGGGACAGATCCTCGCCCGAGGTGCGGGCGGCCACCGCCGAGAACCGGCGGACCGGGGCGGTCGCCCGTCCGGCCAGCAGAAACGCCCCGATGCCCACGAGCCCGAGGGCGACGGGCGAGGCCAGGAGAAGGACGGCCGCCAGCCGCCGGGTCTGCGCCCGGGCGAGGGATTCGGGTATCGCCAGGACCACCACCGACCCGCCGTAGCGGATGCCGGCCGCCAGCCAGCCGGAGGGGAGAGTCTCCTCCTCCAGGAGCCGGACGTTCCGCCGGGCGAGAGCCGGTATTTCCGGCCCTCCGGGGCGCTCCCGGAAGCGGCGGGGATCCGTGTCGAAGCGGCCGGGTCCCCGGACCGGCCGCCGGCTGTCCGGCAGCGAGCGGAGGAAGTCTTCGGAAAGGCCCGCGCCGGGCGAGGGCCAGCCCGGCCCGAATTCCCACTCCCGGTCCGGACCGGCGCGGAGCGCGTAAACCGCTCCGAATTCCTCCATCCGCCCGAAGACCCGGCCCGCCAGGCGCTCGGCGCCGGGCGATTCGCCCCCGCGGGCGACGTGCAGGAGCACCGGGGCGGTCTGCGCGAGAACCCGGCCCAGGTTCTCTTCGAGAGAGGCGCGGTCCCGCCGGTGCTGGAATCCCAATGACAAGAGGGCGAAACCGAGGAGACCCGCCCCGCTGACCAGCATGGAGAGCAGGACCAGGCGCGTCCGGAACGAGCCGCCTTTTCTCTGGATGGCGCGCCTTCCGTTCATCGTACGAACCGGTAGCCGACCCCGCGCACGGTCTCGATCCGGTCGCGGTGTTCGGGACCGAGGATCCGCCGGAGCCGCCGGACATACACGTCCACCAGGTTGGTCTGCGGGTCGAAGTCGTAGTCCCACACGCGGTCGAGGATCTGCGTGCGGGTGAAAACGCGCCCCGGCGAGCGGGCGAGCATCTCCAGCAGCGCGAACTCGCGGGCGGTCAGCTCGACCGCGCGTCCGTCGATCCCCACCTCGCGCGTCGCCACGTTCAGCCGCACCGGTCCGGCTTCGACCAGGTTCAGGTTGTCGCCCGGGGAGCGGCGGCAGATCGCCCGGAGGCGGGCCACGAGTTCGTCGATGTGGAACGGTTTGGGCAGGTAGTCGTCCGCCCCGAGGTTCAGGCCCTCGACGCGTTCGTCCCATTCGCCACGCGCGGAAAGGATGAGCACCGGGAGGTTCAGCCCGTCCCGGCGGATCGTCCGGAGCAGGCTCAGCCCGTCGCGCCCGGGGAGCATGATGTCGAGAACGACCCCGTCGAAGGCGTGGGTCTTGAGAAGGGCGTGGGCCTCGCCGCCGTCGCCGACGGCCTCCACCGCGAACCCGGCCTCCCGGAGAGCCTTGGCCACCCAGTCGCGGATTTTGCGCTCGTCTTCGACAAGAAGGATTTTCACGCGGCCGAGTCTGTCGGGAAAAACGGCGGCGGGCAATTTCCGTTCGGATGAAAAGTTTTTCATCTTACCGTCCGCCGCGGTTTCACGTTCGTGTGGTTTGATAGGGGCGGCATCGGCGAACGTTTCGTCCGGTGCGAAACAAGAACCAACGGAAAAGGAATCCATATCATGAATACAAAAACCAGAATACTCCTCCTGCTGCTGTCCGCCGCCTCGCTTCTGCCGGCCGGCGGCCTCGGCGCGCAAGAGCCCGACCGGCGGCTAGGCCCGCCATCTCCGGCGGAGATGATCGAGCGCTTCGACGCCAACGGCAACGGTTCCCTCGAAGAAGAGGAACTCGAAACCGCCTTCCGCGTCCGCCGCGAATGGATCGAAAAGCGCAGGGCCGGGCGGTCCGGCCCGCCGGAAGGCCGACTCCGGGAGCGGCGGAACCAGCGGTTCGGCGACGCCGCCCGGGGCTCCTGGGTGGAGGGGCGGGAACGACCCTCGCGGCTCGCGGAACCGGGAACAGGCGACCGTCGCCTGCGGCGCGGACAGGACGGTCGGCGGGCGCCGCAAAGCCGGCGCGCCGAGAGGCTCGTCGAACGCTTCGACGCGGACGGGGATGGTCTCCTCAGCCCGCGGGAGGTCGAGGATCTGTTCGCCATGCTGCGGCGGATCCAGGCCGGCCGCAAGGCCGGAGGCCCCGGGAACTGAGTTCGGGAAACCAACCGATCCCACCGCAGGACCCGGTCCGCGACGGACCGGGTCTTTTTCGCGTCGCAGCCGGAGGGCCCCGCCCGACGGCGGCAACCGGGGAGCCGCAGCGCGGGCGGCTTCCAGCCGCTTCCCGGCGCCGCGACGCCGCTTCCAGTCGGATCACGATCCCGCAATGGCATCCGCGAGGCTCTCCCGGAAAAATTCTTGACAGTATATGCGATCTGGGGAATATCCGTGCCCATGGAGCTGATCCGTGTTTACAAATGTCTCTGCGATGAGCAGCGTCTGCGGATTCTGAACCTTTTGTCGGAAGGGCCGCTCTGCGTCTGCCACCTTATGGAGATTCTCGGAGCCGACCAGGTGAAGATCTCCAAACAGCTCCGCTACATGAAGGAGCTTGGCATGGTCGAGGCCGAGCGGCAGGCGCAGTGGATGATCTACCGTCTGGCCGATCCGCGGCATCCCGTTCTGGCCGAGAACCTGAAATGCCTCCAGGACTGCCGCTCCGACAGGATCGATTTCGCCGCCGACACGGCTAGGCGCAAACGCCTGCTCAAGCGGCTGTCCCGTTCGACCGACCGGAACCCGGCGATCAGCATCTGCTGCGGCGATGCGATGTCATGAAATCCAAGGTTCTGATTCTTTGCACCGGCAATTCCTGCCGCAGCCATATGGCCGAGGGCATTCTCCGGGCCGCCGCCGGGGATCTCTTCGAGGTTTTTAGCGCCGGCTCCGAGCCCAGGGGGCGGGTGCATCCCCTGGCCGTCCAGGCTCTCGCCGAAATCGGGATCGACGCCTCGGGCCACAAGTCCGAGCACCTCGACCGGTATCTGCATTCCGGAATCGATACGGTCATCACCGTCTGCGACAACGCGGACCGGGCCTGCCCGGCCTTCCCCGGAAAGGTCAACCGCCACCACTGGGGGTTCGAGGATCCGCCCGGGGCCGTTCGCGCGGGCGAGTCCGAGCTGGACGCCTTCCGCCGGATCCGCGACCGGATCCGGCTCGTCTTCGAGGCCTATGCGGCCGGCTATCGCGAAGCGCTCGCCCGCTGAGGATCGGCGATACCGGGGGGGCGGCCGGGCTTTCCCCTCCGAAGCGACGGAGCGGCGGCGTTATTCCGATCGGCCCCGGTTCATCCGCGCAGGCCGGGCGCTACGGACGTCGGATCGCGGTGAGGGTGCCGTGGACGCCCAGGAGATCCTTGAAGAAACTGCCGGCCTCGTGCGGCCAGGACAGGTCGGCCGGTTCCCAGGCGGGGTGGGCGCGGATGGATTCGCGGCTCCATTCGTGGAAGGGCGCATCATCGGTGCGGAAATAGAGTTCGCCCCCCGGGATGGTCCGGTCGGCGATTCGGTCGAGAATGCCGGGTCCCGTCAGGCGGTTCTTGGCGTGGCGCTTCTTCGGCCAGGGGTCCGGATGCAGGAGGAACACCCGGTGGATCGGCCGGTCGCCGGGCCAGGCTTCGAGTGCCTCGGCCGCATCCGCCTTGAAAAACCGCACGTTCGAGAGGCCGCGGCGCTCCACTTTCCGCTCCGCCAGCCGGATGCGGCGGGAGCGCAGATCGACCCCCGCCAACCGGCTCTCCGGAGAGTGCTCGGCCAGCGAGACCAGCCAGTGGCCGTGGCCGCAGCCGATCTCGAGGACGCGCTCACGCTCCTCCCGCCCAAGGAATTCGTCCAGCGCGGCGGCGAGGGCGGCGACCCGTGCCGCCCGGCGCTCCTCCGCGAGCCTGCGCCCTTCGTCGCTCACCGGCCGGTCTCCCCCCGCGGCCGACCCGGAAACACGCAGAGGAAGCGCGATCCCTTCGGCTCCCGGGAGAGAACCCGCACGTTGCCCCCGTGGGCCAGCATGGCGTGGCGGACGATGCTCAACCCCAGCCCGGTACCCCCGGTCAGGCGCGAGCGTCCTTTGTCGAGGCGGTAGAAGCGCTGGAAAATCCGGTCCCGCGCACGGTCGGGGATGCCCTCTCCGTCGTCCTCGACGACCATCTCGACCAGGCCGTTCTCTCCGTCCACGCTCAGTCCGATTCCGACGAAAGTGTGGGTCTCGGCGTAGCGGTAGGCGTTATCGACGAGATTGGTGAGAATGCGCCCGAAGTACACCGTGTCGATGTCGGCTTCGACCGGTTCCGCCGGCAGGGACAGGCGCAGGGGAATCTCCGGAGCCGCCGTCCGCCTGTAGTCCGCGGCGAAGGCCTCGATCTCGTGCCGGAGATC
The DNA here is from genome assembly GCA_046541615.1 of Puniceicoccaceae bacterium. GTDB lineage: Bacteria > Verrucomicrobiota > Verrucomicrobiia > Opitutales > Puniceicoccaceae > Puniceicoccus. Next base: position 7,651 of record JBKHCX010000015.1, on the reverse strand, counting down.
GCAACGCCGTAGATCGAGTTCGAGGGTGCCCGATTCGAGCCGCGAGAGGGCGAGCAAATCCTCGATCAGCGCGGAGAGCCGCCGGGTGTTGCGGTGGATTTTCTCGACGAACTGCGCGGTTTGGGCGGGGCTCAGCCGGGGCAGGTCCTCGTGGAGGGTTTCCGCGAAACCCTTGATCACCGTGATCGGCGTCCGCAGCTCGTGCGAAACGTTTGCCGCGAAATCCCGGCGGATCGCTTCGAGGCGCTTGACCCGGGTGATGTCGTTCACAAGGAAAAGGCTCAGCCCCCTCTCCGTCTCGGCTCCGAGCGGAGCCCCCGAAATCTCCAGCCAGGCCGCTTTCCCGAGCAGATCGACTTCGATCTGCCGCCGCCCGTAGAAACCGCCCTTTTTTACCTTGGTCATCAAGTCGATGAACTCCGGGTGGTGGATGAAACGCTCGACCCGGCGCCCGACCAGACTCGTCCCCTCGTTGAGGAGCCGCTCCGCCGCCGCGTTGGCGACGAGCACGCGGTTCTCCGAATCCAGAACCAGGGCGCCCTCGCGCATGTTGCGGAAGGTCGTCTTGATCTGCTCCATCTGCGTGGCGCTTCGCGCGAGCACCGCCGCCCGCTCCTCCATCTTCATGCGTAGGACGGCCAGCAATTCGTCGAGGCCCATTTCGGAGGCGAGGCGGTGGTCGGCCTCCAGGAGAAGGTCCCGGTCGCCTTCGACGGCCCTGCGCAGATCGGCGATCAGGCGGCGCCCCTGCCGCCAGCGCTTCTCATACAGCCAGACCAGAACAACGATGGCCGCGGTGAGCAGGAACGACAACAAGGATACTTTCCTCCGAACGGGCGCGCCCCCTCTTTATCCCTTCTCCGGAGGTGATTCGAGCAGGCGGTAACCGGCGCCGCGCACGGTCTGGAGCATGCGCGAGCACTTTCCGAGCTTCTCCCTCAGGCGCCGCACATGCGTGTCCACCGTCCGTGTCTCCGTGTCGGCCTCGTAGTTCCACACCCGGGCGAGCAGGTTCTCCCGCGAGATGATCTGATGGGGGTTTTCCATCAGGACCAGCAGGAGCTTGAACTCCGTCAGGGTCAGGGAGACCGGCTCGCCCCCCACCTCGATGCGGTGGAGATCCTTGTCGGCGACCAGATTTCCGAATTCGATCCGTCGGCCTCCGGCATTCCTCGCCGCGTCCGCCCGCTTGAGAACGGCGCGGATCCTCAGAACCAGTTCCCGGGAATCGAAGGGTTTGGTCACGTAGTCATCGACCCCGGTCTCAAGCCCCTTCACGCGGTCCTCGGCCTCCCCGCGCGCGGTCAGCAGTATGACGGGCACCCGGCGCAGTTCCCGGTCGGCCTTGAGCGTGTGGCAGATCTGCAGACCGCTCAACTCGGGCATCATCACGTCGAGCAGAATCAGGTCCGGGCGCACCTCCCGCACGGCTCCCAGCGCTTTGGTGGGCTCGTTGACCACGCTCACCCGGAAGCCCGCGCTCTCGAGTTGGTACGTCAGAAGGTCGGTCGTGTCCGTCTCGTCATCCACGACGAGGATCCGGGCGGCTCCTTCGTTATTCATGATTGGGCGTATTTGCTTCATTAAAAGGGAAGTCTCGGACCAGTGGCAATCCAATTGTCGGGCACCCGCCCGCCGGCGCGCAAGCACAAGCAAGGGAGATGCTGGAACGGATCTACGGCGGTTCCGCCCCCGGTTCCCGGTGGACGCGCCCGGCGCCCGGTGGAAAGCCGAAACGACCATGCCCCCCGCGGACGTTCCGGGTGTCCTGCTTCGGAACAGACCCGGAGCCTCCGGAAAACTCACCGAAGGCGGGTTGCGCGGATCCGACGCCGCGGTCTCTGCCTACAAGTCCCAGCTGGCCCGCATCTGCCCGTCGCGCCTCATCCCGAGAGGCGTGCCGAACACTTCGTGGAGGATGAAACTGCGGCGGAGGTTCTCCGGATCATTGAGGGCTTCCCGCAGGAAGCGGCGGTAGGACTCGGGCGAACCCGCGTGGCGCGCGCGGGGGCGGGTGGCCGCCAACGCCGATTTTTCCCGCGAATCCTTCCGGGCGGCGGCCACCTTCTCGCGGGAAAGGCGGACTTCCTCCATCTGGGCCTCCAGATCCTCTTCGATCGTCGAGGCATGGGCCGGGGCGGGCGCGAACACCTCCGGCTCCCGGGCGGTCTCGCGGGCGCGGGCTTCCTCCCGTTCATCGACCATGCTCCGGCGCGTGCGGGTTTCGCGGAGAACACTGCCGCCCTCGCGCTCGCGCTCGCGGGCGGCGGGCTGCGCCCGTTCGCCGGGTTCGCCCCCCGGTTTGGAAGCGTTCCGCCGCTCCTCGATCTTGCGGCGCAGTTCCTCCCGGACCTTGCGGAGTTCGTCGGGCACCGGCTTGCCCCCGCCTTCCTCCTCTTCGCCCTTGCTGCCGAAAAACTGCGCCGCGAAGTAAATCGCGAAGAAAATCAGCGGCAGGAGGATCTCGAGGAGATTATCCATGGCGGTCCGGGGCGGAGATTCTATCGATTCGAGTCGTCGATCCCGGGAGAGGCGTCGTCATCCTTCGAGATGGTCTCCCGCATCTTGGTGTCGGCGTGGATGTTGTTGAGGCGGTAGTAGTCCATGACGCCGAGGTTTCCTTCGCGGAGGGCGTCGGCGATCGCCATCGGCACCTGGGCCTGGGCTTCGACCAGCTTGGCCTGCATCTCCTCGACCTTCGCCTTCATTTCCTGCTCCAGGGCGACGGCGGCCGCCCGGCGGATTTCCGCCTGGGCCTGGGCCATGTTCTTGTTCGCCTCCGCCTGGGCGACCTGCAGCTTCGCCCCGATGTTCTCGCCGACATCGACGTCGGCGATGTCGATCGAGAGGATTTCAAAGGCCGTGCCGACGTCGAGTCCGCGCTGGAGCACGACCTTCGAGATCGAATCGGGACTCTCGAGCACGGTCTTGTAGGTGTCGGCCGAACCGATGGTGGTCACGATCCCCTCCCCGACGCGGGCGATGATCGTTTCCTCGAGGGCGCTGCCCACGTAGCGGTCGAGATTCGAACGCACCGTGACCCGGGCGCGGGCCTTCACCTGGATCCCATCCTTGGCGACACCGTCGATGCTCCGGCGGCCCCCGCTCGGGTCCGGACAGTCGATGACCTTCGGGTTGATCGAGGTGCGGACCGCTTCCACGACCGACTTGCCGGTGCCCTTGGTCGCCAGGTCGATGGCGCAGGCGCGCGTCCAGTCGAGCGCGATCGACGCCTTGTCGGCGGCGATCAGCGCCTGGATCGTGTGGATGATGTTCCCCTCCGCCAGGTAGTGGGCTTCGATCTCGTCGGTGGTGATCTCTATGCCCGCCTTCGAGGCGGTGATGCGGCCATCGACGACCAGTTTGTAGTCCACCGAACGCAGCTTCATGGCCACGAGGGTGAAGATGCTCACCGGCGCGCCGGCCAGCAGGGCGCGCAACCACACGTTGAAGAAGGAAAGCAGGATGTACCCGAGGACGAGAACGACGACGGCGAGTACGCCGATCAGAACTGTGGGCCAGGGAATCTGGGCGATGGTGGTGAGGGTGTTCATAGTTTTTCGATGATTAGGCGGAAATTGTCGCGGCCCACCACCCGGACGGGGCGGTCTTTCTCAAGCAGGCCGTTTCTGGAAAAGGCTTCATATTTCTGGTTGCCGACGAGGATCATTCCGGTCGGAGCCATGGTCGTCAAGGTAACTCCCTCCTTTCCGATGATTTCATCGGTCGCCCGGAGCGATTCGGACCGGCCCTTCACCGCGGACCCGAGGACGAACCGGTTCCGGAAACGCGTCCTGCCCAGGAGCCGGAACTCGAAGTAAACCGCCACCAGGATCAGCATCCCCCCTCCCATGAAGACCAGAATCGCACCGCCCAGCCCGAACGGCTCGAAGGCCAGGTAGGAGGCCCCCGCCAGCGAGACCACCGCGAACAGTCCGAGGATCCCGCCGGGCACCAAGATCTCGAAGCTGGCCAGAACCAGCGCGAGGAGAAAAAGGCCGACGATCTCAGTCATGGGAGGAAAAGTCCGGGGGAAGCGGCTCGACGGCAAGGGCGAAATCCTGGTAACCGGTCACCCGGATCCGCGTGCCGTGCTCGACCTGGCCGAGCCGCGACTTGGCCTGGAAGCGTTTGCCGCCGATCTCGACCTCGCCGTTGGGGAACAAGTCGGTGACCGCCACCCCTTCGCGGCCGATGTCGGGCCACCCGGGCGGGGTAGAGGGAGGGCGGTTGGCCCGGTCGGCCCCGCCCTGCGGAACCGGGTGCGGACTTCCGACGGCCGTCTGCAGCACCAGCTTGTTCCAGATCCAGGTTTTCGGCAGGAAGCGCACGAGAAAAACAGCGCCGGCCACCGCGATCCCCATCCCGATGAGCATGTTCAGGAGCGGCTCGGTGAACGTGCCCCCCGTCCAGTCGATCGGTTCGTCCGGCCAGATGTCCGCCATCGCCCATACGAGCGATCCAAGGACCAGGAATATCCCGATCAGGGCGGGGAAGACCAGCCCGGGCAGCAGGAAAATCTCAACGAAAACCAGCGCCAGCCCGATGAAGAAGAGGAGGATCGCCTCGTAGCCCGCCAGCCCGGCGATATGGCTGCTTATGAAGACCACGGAGAGCAGGATGATCCCCCCGATCCCGATGAAACCGAAACCCGGCGTCTTGAACTCGATGAACAGCAGAAGCATCCCCACACCCAGCAACAGGGGGGAAACGGTGTTGAGGTAGTGGGCGAGCGATTCGGACCAGGTGACCTCGAAGGAGCGGATCTTGTAGTTGCCCGACCCATACACGTCGTCGAGAAGATCGTCGATCGAATCGTGGATCCCCGCGCCGAGAAGGGCCTGCGGCGGGTCGCCGTAGGTCTCCATGGCTTCGCTGGCAGTCAGCGAGAGCAGTTCTCCCTCGTCCTTGATCACTTCACCGTCGATTTCGAAGACGAAGTTCGGATCGGACATCGCCCGCATCACGTCCGCCCGGTAGCGGTATTCCTCCGTCAGCACGCGGACTTTCGCCTGGATGTAGCTCTTGATCTTCCGCTGCATCCCCTCCGGAATCTCCTGTCCGCTGCCCGCGACCGCCTCCGCCGCTCCGATAATGCCGTCGGGCCGGAAATAGATGCGGTCGGAGGCGACCGATATGAAGGCGCCGGCCGAAACCGCCTCCGAATTGACGAAGGTGAACACGTCTCCCTTGAAACTGTTGAAGGCCTCCATGATCTCGAGCGTCGGTCCGAGTCCGCCGCCGGGCGTGTCCATGTCGATGACCACCGTCTGGATTCCCTGTTCCTCCGCGAGCTTCAGACCCCGCCGCAGGATGTAGAACGTCGGCGTGGTGATCTGGCCTTGGACCGGGAGGATGTAAACCTGCCGGATATCGCTCTCCGCGGCGGGGAGCCCAAGTTCGGACTCGGCCGCCGGTTCCTGTGCGGACGGTTCGCTTCCGGCGGGCGAAAGACCGGCGGAAAAAGCCAGAAGGAACAGGGGGAGATAGCTGAGGCGCTTCACGACAGGAGTAATGGACGGTTTCGCGCGTGTTTTCAAGCAAACGGTGTCGATGGCAGGAGCATCGCACCGCCGGTGCCGGTCCGGCGGATTCGGGATTCAAGCGCCCCGCAGATCGCACTCCACAGCTCTCCCGAAGCGGACCGAGACCGCCGGCGGCCGGCGCAGGCGCAGGAGTTCCACCGCGGACTCTTCCCGGAAGACGAGTAGGTGGGCGGGCTCGCCCGGGCGGAGCGCGTAGCCGGGAAGTCCCATCGCCTCGGCGCCGTTCGTCGAGATCATGGGCAGAAGCGATTCCATTTGCTCGACTCCGGTCATGTGGGAGGCATGCACCGTCATGTGCGCGACGTCGAGCAGGTTTCCGCTCCCGAGGGGATACCACGGATCCCGCACGCAGTCCTGCCCGAGGGCGATCCGTATCCCCGCCGCAGCCAATTCCTGAATCCGCGTCACCCCCCTGCGTTTCGGATAGGTGTCGGAACGCCCCTGGAGGGTCAGGTTGATGAGCGGATTCGGGATCACGGTCATGTCGGCCTCCGCCAGCAGCGGGAGCAGCTTCGCGAACCAAGCGTTGTCGGCCGAGTGCAGCGCCGTCGTGTGCGAGGCGGACGTCCGACCCGGCAGATCGTATTCCAGCGTTTTCGCCGCAAGGGTTTCCACGTGCCGTGAACTCCCGTCGTCGGTCTCGTCGCAGTGCAGGTCCACCCGGAGACCGCGTTCCGCGGCGATCCGGCAGAGCCGGTCGACCGACCGGGTCCCTTCCCCGTAGGTCCGTTCGAAGTGGGGAATGCCCCCGACCACGTCGATCCCGGCGTCGAGGGCGCGCAGAAGCAGGCGCTCGCCCCCGGGCACGCGGAAAAGTCCGTCCTGCGGAAAGGCCACGAACTGGAGGTCCATCGAATCGCCGAGTTCCCTCCGCAGTTCGAGGAGCGCCCCGACTCCGGCCAGACTCTCGTAGGAGACATCGACGTGGCTGCGGATCGCCTGGAGCCCGTATGCGGCGGCCTCCCGGCAGTAGCGCCGGGCCCGGACCAGAATCTGTTCCGGCCCCAGGGTCCGCTTGTGCTTCCGCCAAAGCTCGATTCCCTCCAGGAGGGTCCCGCTGCGGTTCGCGCCCGTCTCACCGAGGCTGTGGACCGAATCGAGATGGAAATGGGCGTCCACGAATGGCGGCGTGACCAGGCCGCCACGCGCGTCGATCCACGGTCCGCCCTCCGCCGCCTCCGCCCGGCCCTCCGCCTCCGGCACGATCCCGCCCAGCTTCCGCCCGTCGAAGACCAGCCGGTACAACCCCTCCCGCTCCCGGAGCCGGGCGTTGCGGATCCCGGCGACAAGCTGCTCAGCGGACTCTGTCATGCGAACTCCTTATGGCGGTCTTCGCCTACAGGACGAAACCTCCCCCGTCAAGAACCAGACAAACTACGACCGGGTAATAATTATTTGCACCATTTATCGACCGGCTCATAAATTTCTTGCCCATTCCTGATCTTTGTAGCCGGAACGCTTTCCCGAATCAGAAAGGCCGGAAGGACAGTTTGCGACCGGGCAAGAAATTATTTGCTTCGACCTCTGGGCATATATCGACCGGACAAAAATTATTTGACCGAACCTTGTTCAGTTTCCGGGACGTTTTCCGGAATCAGGAGGGTAGGAACTGCACCAGATGGCGGGTTTCCTTCGGAAGTTTCACCTGGAATCCGAACCACATTCTCCCTTCAGGCGGCTTTCCCGGGGTGGGGGGCTTCCAAGATCGAGCGAATCCGCCGGACGGCGCCCGCATTCAGGCCCCGCTGCGTCCACTTGCGGTTCGATCCTCGTTGCGCCCCGGGAGTCGCGAACCGGCTGTATCAAGCCGACCCCACCATAATTCGGCAACTACGAATGCATCCCCGGGAAAACATTCAGGCCGTCACAAGCGGCGCCTTCGACCGGCTTGGCCCGGATCGGGCGCTTCCGGTCCGCCTCCAATGGACGGGAGGCCTCCCGCACGAACTCCGCGCAGCCGATGATATACCCCTGGGTCAGGTAGCGGCACTTGCAGCGCAGGATCTCCGCCATCGGAAGCCTGCCCCGCTCCCGCTCGATCACTCGGGCGGCCGCCGCGGGATCGACCGCTCCCTTGCCCTCCTTCGGGGCCGCCGCGATGCCGA
>JBKHCX010000014.1:0-27379 GCA_046541615.1 Puniceicoccaceae bacterium | reverse complement strand
TCGATGGGATCGGAATTGGATCTCCCAACGGCATTCGCCGTCGGGCTACGGGAGGCGTCGGGGCCTATCGCTGGATCCTCGTGTCCCTCGCTTCGGCGGAGAGGGAGGGGTAGTCGAGGATATGGTGGAGGCCGCGGCTTTCCTTCCGCTGGAGGGCGCAATCGACCATGAGTTCGGCGACCTGGATCATGTTGCGCAGCTCCAGGAGCATGGGTTCGAGGCGGAAGTTCCAATAGTAGTCGTTGATTTCGCGGGAGAGCAGCTGGATGCGGGCGCGGGCGCGCTCGAGGCGCTTGGTCGTGCGGACGATTCCCACGTAGTCCCAGAGCGTGCGCTTGAGTTCGCCCCAGTTGTGGAAGAGGACCACCTTTTCGTCGGAATCGCTGAGGTTGCCGTCCACCCAGGGCGGGAGCGAGGGCGGCGCGGCGGGCCCGGAGGCGAGGTGGCGTTCGACCGCATCCACGCCCCGGTGCGCGAGCACGAGGGCTTCGAGGAGGGAGTTGCTCGCCAGGCGGTTGGCGCCGTGGAGACCGGTGCAGGCGACCTCGCCGCAGGCGTAGAGGCCCTTCAGGGATGTCTCGGCGTCGAGCGAGGTGGCCACCCCGCCGCAGAGGTAGTGTGCGGCGGGCACCACGGGTATCCAGTCCGACTCCAGGTGGATCCCGTGGGCGCGGCAGTGGTTGTAGATGGTGGGGAAGCGCTCCAGCAGCTTCTCCCTCGGCAGGGAGGTGATGTCGAGGAAAACGTGCTCCGCCCCCGAGCGCTTCATCTCGGAGTCGATCGCCCGGGCGACCACGTCCCGCGGGGCCAGATCCTTCCGCGGGTGGTACTTTTCCATGAAGGCCCCGCCCTTCTCGTTCCGCAGGATGGCCCCCTCGCCCCGGACCGCCTCGCTGATCAGGAAGCGCTCGCCGTCCGGACTGAAAAAGGCCGTGGGGTGGAACTGGACGAACTCCAGGTTGCGGATCTCCGCTCCGGCCCGGTACGCCATCGCGACCCCGTCGCCGGTGGCGATCTCCGGGTTGGTGGTGAACTGGTAAACCTGGCCGATGCCGCCGGTGGCCAGAAGGACGGCCGGGGTCCGGAGGGCGGAAACGGCGCCGGCCACCTCGTCGAAGCAGTAGAGTCCGGCGATGCGGTTCTCGGACTCCCCGGCCTGGAAGCCGAACTTCTTGAGCTTGCGCGTCGTGATCAGGTCAATGGCGATGCAGTGCTCCCGGACCTCGATCCGCTTCTCGGCGTTGATCGCCCGCAGGAGCGCCTCTTCGATCGCGCGCCCGGTGATGTCCTTGACGTGCAGGATCCGCCGTTTCGAGTGCCCCCCCTCTTTGCCGAGGGAGACCCGCCCGTCCTGGAGTTGCGAGAACCGCACCCCCAGGTCGATGATGTGCCGGATCCGCTCGGGTCCCTCGCTGACAATGGCGCGGACGACCCCGGGATCGCAGAGCCCGTCGCCGGCCTCGAGGGTGTCGGCGACGTGGCTCTCGAAATCGTCGGTGCTCGAGGTCACACAGGCGATGCCCCCCTGGGCGTAGTTGGTGTTCGATTCGGCGCGGTCTTTTTTGGTGACGATGCATACCGTGCGCCCGCGCTCGGCGAGACCCAGGGCGAAACTCAGTCCGGCGATGCCACTGCCGACGACAACGGCGTCAAAATCAAAGGTATTCAAAGCAGGTGCGCGATTCCCGGAAGTAGAGGGTTACAGCTCGATGTTGTCAATGAGCCGGACCTGATCGACCCAGCAGGCGACCGCGATCAGGCTCCCGCCGGTCACGACCTCCCGGACCGGCTGCATGAGCGCGCGGTCCACGATGGCCGCGTAAATGATCCGCAGGCGGCGGCTCCTGGCGAGGATGTGCGTGACCTCCGCGATGATCCGGTCCACGCTGCGCACGCCCCCGTCCGACAATTCCTTCCCGGCCGAGAGCGCCTCGAAGATCAGCGCGGCGTCTTTGCGCTGCTCGGTGCTCAGGTACTGGTTGCGGGAGCTGAGGGCGAGTCCGTCCGGCTCCCGGACCGTCGGCCCGACTTCGATTCCGACCGGCAGGTGGAGATCGTGGACCATCTTGCGGATCACGGCGCATTGCTGGGCGTCCTTCTGGCCGAAGACGGCGATGTCCGGCCGGACCAGGTTGAAGAGCTTCGCGCAAATCGTGGTCACCCCGCGGAAGTGCTGCGGCCGCGAGATCCCGCACAGGCCCTTGCTGACGAAGTTCTCTTCGATGAAGACCGAATAGCCGGGCGGATAAATCTCCGCCTCCTCCGGAGCGAAAAGAACATCGACGCCGTTCTCCTCGCAGAAGGCGCGGTCCCGTTCGAACTCCCTCGGATACTGCTGGAAATCCTCGCTCGGTCCGAACTGGGCTGGATTGACAAAGAGGGAGACGATGGTGACGTCGGCCTTTTCGCGGGCGATCCGGATCAGGCTCGCGTGGCCTTGGTGGAGGGCGCCCATCGTCGGTACGAGCCCGATCAGCCGCCCCTTCAACCGATTGGATATGGCGGTCGATTGCATTTCGTTGACGGACTGGATGATCTGCATGGTTTTCCTTCTACCGGCGGCACCGCCGCTCTGACGAGGACATTTTTTCCTGTTGCCCCCGGCGGTTCCGGATCTACGCTGGGGTCTCTTTCGCATATGCAGTACTCCATCCTCCCCCGTCTCTGCGGCTGTTTTTCCCTGTGCCTGGCCGCCGCCCTTCCCCTCGATGCCCGGATCGGTGAGTCCCGCTCCGACGTCGAGTCGCGTTTGATCCGCGAAAGCGGGCGCGGGCTCGAGATCTCGGACGGCGATCTGGAGGCGTTTTATCTCGCCCGCTCGCCGGTTTCCGGGCCGGTCTCGGCGCTGGAGGGCGAGAATGTCCAAACCGTCCTCTACTACAAGACCAACGATGACCTGCGCCCTTCCAGCGCCGACCTCTGGCAGCGGGACAAAAACGGGCGGAGGAGTTCGAACCCCGATCCGAAACCCGACGGATGGATTCTCGAGGTCGTGTATCTGAACGGAGTGTCGGTGCTGGAACTCTACCAGCGCTCCAAGCCGTTGACGGACTTCGAGATCAAGGGGCTGCTGGCGGCCAACCAGGGGCGGGCGGAGTGGGTCGAGGGAGCACCGCCCGAAGAGGACGAGGAGGTGCTGGCCCCGCAGGTTTTCCCCGTGAACCACTACCGCAGGGATTTGGGCGTTTACGCGAATGTCAGCGGGAACTCGGTCCTTCTCTACGACCCGAGGCTCGACGCCCTGATCGATGAAAAGCAGACCGAGAGCGCCGCGGAGAAGGCCCCCGCGAGCCTCGACGGGTTCTGACCGCCCCGGCACCTTCCCGGGGGGCAGGAGGGGAGGACTTATTCGCCGAGCTGGAAGCGGGCGAAGCGGCCGACGAGCAGGTTCTCCCCCATCTTCGAGACGTTCTCCGTGAGGAGATCCTTGATCGTCTGATCCGGGTTCTTGACGAAGGACTGCTCGAGCAGGCAGACGGTGGCGAAATACTTGTCGAGCTTGCCCTCGACGATCTTCTGTACGGCCTGCGGGGGTTTGCCCTCGGCCTGGGACGACGCGATTTCCCGTTCCTTTTCGAGGATATCGGCCGGCACCTCCTCGCGGCTCACGTAGAGCGGCGACGCGGCCGCCACATGCATGGCGATGTCGCGGGCGAGCGCTTTGAAGGCGTCGTTCTTGGCCACGAAGTCGGTCTCGCATTTCAGCTCGACGAGCACCCCGACTTTTCCGCCGAGGTGGATGTAGGATTCGACGACTCCCTCGGCCGCCTCGCGGCCCGCCTTCTTGGCCGCTGTCGCGATCCCCTTTTTCCGGAGGATGGCCACCGCCTTCTCGGAATCGCCGTTGGCTTCGACGAGGGCTTTCTTGCAGTCCATGAGACCGGCTCCGGTCTGGGCACGAAGTTCGGACACGAGTTTTGCGCTGATTTGGCTCATTGTGAATCGATGGTTGGTTCCTGGATCAGTTCGAAGGCTTCGCCGAATCCTCCTCGGGGGTGAAGCCTTCGGGAAGGGTCACCTCGCCCTCGGTTTCGGTGTCGGAAAAATCCTGGCGGGTGAGGACGGGGCCCGCGCTTTTCGGCATCGAGACGGCCTCGCGGCTTTCGAGGCCGTTCTGGATGGCCTCCACGATGGTTTCGGTCACGATCCGGATCGACTTGGCCGCGTCGTCGTTGCCCGGAACCGGGTAATCCACCTGCGAGGGGTCGGAATTGGTGTCCACGAGACCGATGACGGGGATGCCGAGCCGCCGGGCCTCCGCCACGGCGATGTCCTCGTAGTTGACATCGATCACGAAAAGAGCGGCGGGCAGCTCGTCCACATCGAGCATGCCCTCGAAGTTGCGGTTCATCCGCACCATCTGGCGCCGGATGGCCGCCCCCTCCTTCTTCGGAAGGTCGTTCAGGGAGCCGTCTTTCTCCATGTCCAGAAACCGGCGGTACTTCTGGAGGCTGCTCTTGATCGTCGCGAAGTTGGTCAGCGTGCCGCCCATCCATCGGTTCACGCAGAACGGCATGCGGGTCTCGGCCGCCGCCTCGCGTACGATTTCCTGCGCCTGGCGCTTCGTGCCCACGAAGAGGATCTTCCGGCCCGCGCGGGCGGTGGCCGTGGCGAATTCCGCCGCTTTCTCGAGTTGCTCGTGGGTTTTGCCCAGATCGATGATGGAAATCCCGTTCCGGTGGTCGAAAAGGAAGGGCTTGAAATTCGGATTCCAGCGGCGGACTTGGTGGCCGAAGTGGACGCCGGCGTCGAGGAGGTCTTTCGGTGTGATGTTCATAGGTTCAAAGCCCCGTCGCGGGACGGGGAGAAACAGCGTTTCTTGATGGTTGGTTGATGGTTCGGTTGTTTGGAAAAAAGAACGAAGATACCGCCCGGGAACCCGGGTTCAAGAAAAAAACCGCGGGGGACTTTTTCCTCGTCGCCGCGGCGGGGCCGGTCAAGCCCCGGCCGGCCGCTCGGAACGCCGGCGCGGCGGTCCGCTGCGCATGGCCGGCCGGGTCGCCGCCTCGCCCGAAGCCGGCTGGGCGTGCCGTTTCCGCCAAGACGTTCCGGGTTGGACGGCTGAAGTCATCCAACTACGTAGTCGCATCGCTTCAGTCGTGCGACCCCGGCGGGGGGAGCGTTGCTGTGCGGCGGGCTGAAGCCCGGACACCGAACCTTGCTTGCCGGGGGACGGGTATGATGTCCGGCCTTCAGGCGGCTCGCTATTCCATCCACGCGAACAAAAGACTCTTTCGGTCGTTTTCCCTGTTTTTCACTTAAGCTGTGGCCAGCCAAACCGTTCGGTTCAATCGTCCGTCGGCGATGCTTTCTCCTTGCCAATCCGTTCCCCCGGGCGCATGGTTCGCATCCGAAAGGGGAAAGAACCATGAATCCACTCACTCACCCGATCCGCTTCCTCATGCTGGCCTCCGGCTTCCTCCTGGCCGTGGTTTCACTCCCGGGCCGGCTGTTCACCGACGCCGAGGGCCGCCAGATCGAAGCGGAGATCATCGACATTTACGAGACCTCGACCGGTGTCCTGACGGTCGAGCTGAAACGGGCGGATCGTCGGCACTTCATGGTCGCGGTGGATCGTTTTTCCGCGGAAGACCAGGATTTCATCCGCGGACTATTGGAGAAGCGGAAGGCCGAAGAGACGCTTCTGCACAAGGACGCCCGGATCAGCATCAACCTCAGGCTGAATCGGAAGACCGACACCAACGATCGGTACGCCTCCTATTACGGAAGCCGGTGGACGGACAAGACCAAGGTCTATGCCCCCGAAGTCGTGATCGAGAACGAAGAACTGACCCAGGAATTCAAGGGAAACGAGGTCCGGGTGGTGATTATCGCCAGGGACAAGGGGAACAGTTCCCAGTACCTGGTCGCCTCGGCCACCGATGTGAAGGTGGATCTTCCCCCCAAGGAGAGGACCTCCGTGGAAGGCGATTCTTTCGCCCTGCGCGAATACGAGTACGAGAGCGGATTATCCACTTACAGCCATGAGGCCGGCTACGAGAAGGACGACTACGTGGTGGTCATCCGCAACCGAAGGGGAGAGATCACCCACACCCGGGCGTCCTCGATAAAATTTCTCGACAACCTGGAAACGGTTTTGAAGTGCAGGGCGGGGCAGATCTATACCGATGGCTTGGCGGCCAAGCTCAGCGTCAGCCCGAACAGCTACTACATGAAGTAGGCGTGGCGTCGGAAAAAGCGGCGGAATTTTTCCGAAGGATCCCGTTGCCGCTCGTCGCACGCGCCCGGAGGGGATCAAAATAATCCTTGCCTGAAGGTGAACAAGCGAGCATGGTAGAGGAATGGAAGTCTTGCAGCTGCCTCCTTCTCCCGCATCCCCGTCCGCGGGAGGGCTCGCCGGAATCGATCCGGGGCCGTTCCGCTCGCTCTGCCGGGAGGAGCGCCCCCGGGAGCGGATGGAGCGCCACGGGGCCGGGGCGCTCAGCGATTCGGAACTCCTGGCGATCCTCGTCCGCAGCGGCACGGCCGGCCACGATGTCATGCGGGTCTCGGGCGAGATGCTGCGGCAGGCCGGATCGCTCGCCCGCCTGGTCCGCTGGACGGTCGCCGATTTCGAACGCATCCGCGGGGTCGGGCGGGTCAAGGCCCAGCAGCTCGCCGCCGTCATGGAGGTGGCCCGCCGGGCCATCCTGCGCACCGACCGCGAAAAGCCATCGGTCTTCGACGATCCCGAAAAGGTCTGGCGCTTCTTCCAGCCGGTGGTCGCCGGGCTCGACGTCGAGTATTTCTGGGTTCTCGTGCTCAACCGCAAGAACCACCTCGTGCGCTCGGTCGAGGTGACCCGGGGGATCGCCGACGCGAGCCTCGTCCACCCCCGCGAGGTGTTCCGCGAGGTGATCCGCGAGGGGGGCTCGGCGGCCATCGTCGCCCACAACCACCCCAGCGGGGATCCCGCCCCCAGCGCGGCCGACGTCCGCGTGACCCGGCAGCTGCGCGAGGCCGCCAGGACCCTCGACATCGGCCTGCTCGACCACGTGGTGATCGGCGAGCCCTCCCGGGATCCGGCCGGCGCCGGCTTCTACAGCTTCGCGGATTCCGGCCTCCTCTGAGCAGCGGGGGATCGGCGGCGGGCTCCTCCGCCCGCGGGGAGATCGGCCCGGTGCGTCAGCAGGGCGACAAGCGGGGAACCGGGTGCGGATGCACCGCCGATTCCGCCGTGCTCCGAAGCTTGCGGATCCGGATCTCGGCGGCGCGGACAGCCGTTTTGGTCGCGAGCGTCTCGACGGACAGGCGGACCGTGCGCGACCCTCCGCCGTCCAGCGTCGGGACGCGGCCTTTCCCGCGCTCGAAGGGACGGGGATTCGGGAAGCTGGTGCCCGGTTCCATGCCGGTCACGTAGCCGTCGGCCCGGCCGGCGGTGTTCTTCCAGAGCGTGAAGCAGGGCAGGTCCTTGAGCGAGAAACGCAGCAGGGAGGCCCGGTCCCCCGCCGCGTTCCGCAACAGGGTCATGGTCTCCCCGCTGCCGCGTTCGCCGGCGAGTTCGAAAAAGCAGGCCTGTTCCACGAAACCGGCTTCCGGGGCGCCGTATTGGTCGAAGGTGCGGACGCCCTCCGCCGAGCGGGCGTCGCGCGGGGCCACCTGTTTGAACGGGGCGAGCACGCGCGCGCCCTTTCCAAGGAGGGGTTCGCCGTAGTTGATGTGGTAGAGCAACTGGTGTTCCACCGGATTGTCGCCCAGGTTGGTGACCGTGTCCGTGATGTCCAGGCGGCCGGAACCGAATTCCGTCCGGATCTCGGTGTTCAGCCGCAGGGCCGGACCGAACATCATGGTCTCGTCCACCTCGCCTCGGAGAACGATGGCTTCGCCGGTGATTTCCAGGGAGACGGCGCGCGCGGGGAGGTTGGCGATCCTGCCATGGAGGGTCAGCCCGACGTCGCAGGCGTTCCCGCTGTAGTCGGCGACCGTGTCCGTGCACGGCGCGCCCATGCTGTTCAGGCCGCAGCGCACGATCCACTCGTTGAACCCCTTCAGCCAGCCCAGGCCGCCCCGCTCCGTCAGATTCATGAAAGCGGGGTTGACCGGGTCCTTGACCGGCGAATCCCAGCCGAGGGAAACGTCGCCGCACCGCCCTTTCCAGATGCCCATGCCCCGCGTCGGCAGCACGGAGAAGGAAAGTCTGCCGTTGTCGATTTCCAAGACATGCACTCCTTCCTGCAGCCCGCCGTGCAGCGTGCGGGATCGAACGGACCAATTGGCCGGTCCGGTGAAGCCTTCGATGGCTCCGGCGTTCAGATCGACGGCGCGGAACCCTTCGGGAGAGTCCGGGGTCAACAGGGGCAGTTTGCAAAGGGTTTTCATGCGGCTGGGATTGTTTTCCGGGGTCGTCCGATCCGGCGGTCGCGGCGGGGGGGGGTCTATTTGTCGGCGGCCTTTTCGATCTGGGCGATCAGCTCCTCCCGGGTCGGGGTGGTGCCGCGGGTCACGAAGAACGCGGTGGTCGCGTTGGCCATCGCAAGCCTTTTCTTCATGGGCAGGTTTCCGAGGGACGCGCACAGATAGCCGCCGTTGAAGCTGTCCCCGGCGCCCGCCAGGCGGACGATGTCGGTCTGGCGTTCCTGGATGGCGACGGCCTCGCCCTCGCCGGCGCCCGAGGCGGCCGCGAAATCGGGGGTGTGGACCACCAGTTCGTCGATGCCGAGTTTCGCGCGGGCCTCGGCCAGCGCGGAGGCCATTGCCTCCGGCGTCGGCGCGGACAGGCCCACCCCGAACCGCGAGAACAGTTCCAGGATCTCGTGCTCGTTCAGGCTGAACGTCATGGGGATCCGTTGATTGTGCTTCCGGATCAGTTCGAGGGATTTCAGGAAGGAGTCATGGGATTTCTTCTTCAGGTCGGCGAAATCGAAAAACATCCGCCGCGGCGGCGTCGTGTTCTCGTACCGGGCCATGAAGCCCTCGAACAAGCCGTCGAAATCCGCGGTCAACGACCAGTAGCCCAGTCCCAGGATATCCACGTCGGCGAACATCCCGCGGAGCCTGTCTTCCGGAAGCAGCTCCTCGAACCGATCCCAACCCAGGTTGGCGACGGCCTGCACGTTGCTCATGAGCAGCTTGCCGTCGGCGAACTCGAAGGCGAGGGTCAGCGCGGGGTCTCCGAGGGAGACCATTTCGGTGATGTCTTCGAACTCCTTGAACGCCGGATCGATTTCCGTGCCCCCGAAGAGACCCGCGATGGCCGGGCGCAGGCCGAGAATGGCGGGGACCCGCGCGGTGTTGATGGCGAAGCCCCCCTCGCACCGTCGCTTCGGCACGATCTCGATGCCGACACCGCCGTCGGCGCGTCTGACGAGCAGTTCGCCGAAATCCTTCAGGCGGTCGATGGGGGTGAATTCGGCCGGCGTCCGCCGCTCGTCCACCAACTGGAACGTTTCATCGACGAAGCCGTCGCACCCGAGCAGGATTCTGCCGCTGAGCCGGTCGAGGTATCTGGTGTATTCCTCCATGGTTGTCTCCATATTGAACGAAGTGCCGGTGTTGATCAAGAGGCGATCGGCCCCGTCAGACCTCGCGCACGGGGATGCCGCGCCCGGCGAGGTAGCGCTTGGCCTCGGGGATGGTGTGGGTGCCGAAGTGGAAGATCGAGGCCGCGAGGACGGCGCTGGCCCGCCCCCGGTCGAGAACCTCGGCGAGGTGGTCGAGTCCGCCGGCGCCGCCCGAGGCGATCACCGGCACCTCGACGGCGTCGCTCACCGCCCGGGTCAGCTCGAGGTCGTAACCGGTCCGCATGCCGTCGCGGTCCATGCTGGTGAGCAGGATTTCGCCCGCGCCGAGTCCGACGCCGCGCCGGGCCCATTCCACCGCGTCGAGGCCGGCCGGCCGGCGGCCGCCGTGGGTGTGGACCCGCCAGCGGCCGCCGGAGGGTTCGCGCTTGGCGTCGATGGCCAGTACGACGCACTGGTTGCCGAAGCGGGTCGAGGCCTTGCGGATCAGATCGGGGTCGAGAATGGCGGCGGTGTTCAGGCTGACCTTGTCCGCCCCGGCGTTGAGCATGGCGCGGATGTCCTCGACCGTGCGCAGCCCCCCGCCGACGGTCAGGGGCATGAAGCATTCCGAGGCGGTCCGCTCGACGACCCGCCGCATGATGCCGCGGTTGTCGCTCGAAGCGGTGATGTCGAGGAAGACCAGCTCGTCGGCCCCCTGCTCTTCGTAGGCTTTGGCGGATTCGACCGGATCGCCGGCGTCGCGCAGCTCCCGGAACCGGACTCCCTTGACGACCCTCCCTTCGGCGACGTCGAGGCAGGGGATGATCCGGATGCTAAGCATCGGCGAGGGTGAGGTCCGGATCGAACTCGATGGCGAACCGGTAGATCTGCCCGGGGCGGAGGACGAGCGGATGGTTCCGCGCGATCGTCTGCAGGTAGAAGAGCGGCCCCCAGTAGGTGCGCCACCCCGGATCCTGGGAGACGATTTCGTTTTCCTGCCACTCGCCCTGGAAGTCGTCCCTGAGCACGTTGGGGCGCAGCCCCTCCTCCCCGAGCTTGAGCGAAGTGCCCATCCGGTGGCGGGAGTGGGGGATGCCCACGGGGATCACGTAGCGCATCCCCTCGATGCGGGTCTGCGTCTTCACCTCGAAGGCGAATTCGCTCTGGATCTTCGAGCCGTTGAACTCCCAGCGGACCTTGCAGGAGCCGAGACCGGGGAGGATTCTCTCCTCCATCGTGATCAGCTCCGGCTGCTCGTAGGAGAAGAAGATCGAATTGCGCCGGCCCAGCCCGGTCACGCAGCCCTTGCCGTAGTAGCAGGGGACGACCCGCCGGCCCCCGAAATCGAGTTCGGGGACGAACACCGGCAGGTAGCGGCCGCAGGGCCAGTCGAAAACACCGGGACTGTGCGGGAAGGCGAGCGAGTCCGAGTTGGCGCGGGCGCGGTTGCCCACGAGCGGGATCTGGAGATGGAGGCCGGTGGAGGCGTCGCTGTAGCTGAAGAGCCCGTTTTCGCGGCGGCCCCGGTCGAAAAGCGTGAACTTGCCGCCGGACTTGCCGGGCAGCGGGCGCGCGTCCTGGAGGCGGCCGCCGGTTGACCGGGCGAGGCGCGACCACTGGCTGAGGTAGCGGGCCGCGTCGAAGTTCGCCATGCGGCTGGTGTGCCGGCGGATCGTGGAGCGCTCCCCGTCGCGGATGACGAGGAGCCCCCGCTCCTGATCGACGTAGGTTTCGAAAAAGAACTGGAAGAGGCGGCGGAGGACGTCGAGATAGACGGGTCTTTTCTCGGGGGTGATCCAGTCGTCGCGCAGGGCCTGGAGGATGATGC
Organism: Puniceicoccaceae bacterium; assembly: GCA_046541615.1. Classification (GTDB taxonomy): domain Bacteria; phylum Verrucomicrobiota; class Verrucomicrobiia; order Opitutales; family Puniceicoccaceae; genus Puniceicoccus. The sequence goes on along the minus strand of JBKHCX010000014.1, from coordinate 16,111 downwards.
TGATGCAGTGCATCTGCCCGTAGGCGCCGATGTTCTCGCCGTAGGCCCACCCGAGCCCGTCCTGGCGGACGAGGTCGGGCATCATGCGGACGTATTTTTCGGCGTGCGTGCGCAGGCTGGGGAGTTTGCGGTCGCGCAGGTGCAGGTTGGCGTGGAGCTGGAGCGACTGCCGGATCATGACGAAGGAGAGGATCCCGTAGATATCGAAAGCGCCGCCGACCCCGTCGCCGCCGGCGTCGTCGAAAAAGCCCGAGGTGCTGTCGCTCTTGATCCGCTCGAGAAAGCGTTCGATCAACCTGCCGGTCTCGTCTTTCTTGGTGAGCCCCAGGCTGAAGCGGGTGACCGCCTTGGCGATGTTGAAGGCCTGGCGGTGGTCGGAAAACTCCGAACGCATGAGCATGCGCTTGTCGAGGGCCTCCCGGGTCTCGTCCACGAGCCGCGCCCAGACGGCGTTGCGGTCCTTGGCCGGGCCGAAGGAGAGGAGCCCGAGACCGGCGTAGGCCAGGCCGTTCTCGCTCTGCTCCTCGTCGAAGACCTGGGCGGTGATCGCGCGGGCCGCCAGATCGACCAGGTCGAACTCTTCCAGAGTGGTCTCGCCCGTGGCCCGGTGGTATTCCCCGATGGCGAGGGCGGCGTGGCCCGGTTCGTTGGAGGCTCCGTCCTCGCCGTCGAGGGGGGAGATGCTTCCGTCTTCGTTGATCGCCCCCAGATTGTTCCAGAGGATGGATTTGGCCAGGTCCTGGCACTGCTCGGCAAATGGGTGGTCCATTCGGGTTCTCGTGTCTGCGTTGGTCGGTTTCGAAATCCGCCGGTCCGGCGGCGAAGAAAAAGTTCGTTGATGGCCTTTCCGGGGGGCGATGGCAATACCGAAACGCCGACGAAACCTACACTTTGAGCAGGCGCAGGAACTCCGCGTTCGTCGCCGTCGTCCCCATCCGGGAAAGAACGGTCTCGGCGGCGTCCTCGGGTTTCAGGCCGGCGATCGCCCGGCGGAAGAACTGGGCCTTGTTGAGAACCTCCGGCGGCAGGAGCAGCTCCTCCTTGCGGGTGCCCGAGGCGTTCACGTTGATGGCCGGCCAGAGGCGCAGCTCGGCCACCTTGCGGTCGAGGACCATCTCCATGTTTCCGGTGCCCTTGAATTCCTGGAAGATCAGGTCGTCCATCTTGCTCCCGGTCTGGACGAGGGCCGAGGCGACGATGGTCAGGCTGCCGGATTCCTCGGTCTTGCGGGCGGAGGAAAAGAGCTGCCGCGGCTTTTCCAGGGCGCGGATGTCGAGACCGCCCGTCATCGTGCGCCCGCCTCCGCCCTTGCCGGCGTTGTAGGCGCGGGAGATCCGGGTCAGGGAATCGACGAGCAGGACGACGTCCCTGCCGACTTCGACGAGTCGTTTCGCCCGCTCGATGGCGAGTTCGGCGATGCGGAGGTGGTTGGGGATCTCCTCGTCGTTGGACGAGGCGTACAACTCCGCCCCGACCGTCCGGCGGAAGTCGGTCACCTCCTCGGGGCGTTCGTCGCACAGGAGCACCATGAGGTGGCACTCGGGGTGGTTCTCCCGGACGCCCGCGGCGATGTCCTTGAGCAGCGTGGTCTTGCCCGTGCGCGGCGGCGCCACGATGAGCCCGCGCTGGCCTTTGCCGATGGGGCAGAAGAGGTCCATGATCCGCGTGGTCATGCGCCCGTCCTTCACCTCCAGGTCGAGTTTCTCGTCGGGGGTCAGGGTGGTGAGCTGGTTGAAGGCGAAGCGCCTGCGCCGTTCTTCGAGCGTGTCGCCGTCGATGCTTTCGAGGAAACGGAATCTGGGGTTGGGGAACCGCGGGTCCCGCAGGGCCGTGCCGCGGAGCCAGCTGCCCGGCTTGAGATGGAACCGGCGGATCAATTCCTTCGGCACGAAGGTGTCGTCCGGACGCCGGCGCCCGTTGTAGGCGGTCTGGAGGAGCTGGCCGTTCTTGTTGCGCAGGATCTCGAGGACCCCTTCGACGACGATCTCGTCTGGGTTTGGTTTGGATTCGGACATCCGTTTGAAAAGTGGGTGATCGGGTGGACGGCGGGGCCGGGGCGGACGGTCGCGCGTTTCCGCGCATGCTCTCTTGCGTGGGAATCCGGCGGAGCGAACCGCGGAATTCCCGCGAACTCCGGTGGCATCTGTTTCCGCCGAGGGGAAAAGCAAGACCCCGTGAGCCTCCCTTTGTCAACGATCAAGTCAGCCAATCTTTTCCGGGGGCGGTATCCCCTCCGGACCCCGCTCGATCCATTCGGCGACCGCTTCGGAGTAGGCGGGGCCCTGGTCGCGGATGTAGTCCATGAACTGGCGGTGGGGCATGCCCTGCGGGCCGTCGGCGACATCGGAGACCTCTCGGATGGATACGAACGGTATCCCGAGTTCGGCGGCCAGGAGCGCCAGCGCCGCCGTTTCCATATCGACGCCGACGGCATCGCGGCTGATGTGGACCGTGCTGTCCACGAAGCGGTCTCCGCTGATGATCGGCCCCCGCACCGGATCGGAAACGCAGTCGGGCGAGATCCGGGGCAGCCGCAGGGGGCAGTGCATGCCGTAGCCGTGCCCGAGGGGGATGTCCAGATCGTTGAGGTGGAGATCCCATTGCCGGGTCTCGTCGGGCAGAACCAGGGCGCCCTGCGGGGTGCCGTTGAGACCGCCGCAGAACCCGACCGAGAGGATCATGTCCAGCGGGCCGTCCCGCAGAAGGCGGGCCACCCGCGCGACCGCGAGCACTTTCCCGATCCCGGTGAGCACGGGTATGCAGTGGTCCGGGAGAGGGCACCGGGGGCTCTCTTCCGGCATGGCGTGGGTCAGGGCGATGCGCATGGGTCGAATCGTGGAAAAGATAGAGGAGAATCAGAGCGGCGTTGCCGCCGCGGGCACGGACGCGGGCGGGCCTCTGGGGGGGGCGGGGCGGCTACCGGACGGGCTACTCGTCCTCCATCTTCTTCAGAAGCCGGAAGAGGGGGCTGTCCGTGCCGAGGAGGAGGCGGCTGTTCTCGCCCAGGCCCGCCTCGTAGGCCTGCAGGGTGCGCAGGAAACGGTAGAAGGCGGGATCCTGGTTGTAGGCCTCGGCGTAGATGGCGATCGACTCGGCCTCGGCGCGGCCGCGGATGAGCTGGGCGCGCTCTTCGGCCCCGGAGCTGATCTTCGCCAGCTCGCGCTCCATTTCCCCGAGGCGTTCCTCGGCCCGTTTGCGCCCCTGGGAGCGGAAGCCGGCGGAGATCTTCTGCAGCTCGGCGTTCATCTGCGCGTACACGTTCGACTCGATCTCTTTGTTGTAGTTGAGCTGCTTGATGAGCACATCCTCCAGCTCGATGCCGAGGCCGGTCTGCGTCAGCCGTTTCCGGGCCTCGGCCAGGATGCCTCCCAGGACGATGGGGCGACCGGCCTCGTAGGCGCCGTCTTCGGATTCGGGCAGCCGCGGCAGGTCGCTTCCGAGCGTGGCGACTTCCTCGACCGAGATGTCCGGTATTTCGTCCGAGTCGAGCGAGATTTCCAGCTCCTCGGATTCGAGATCGAGAATGCGGTTGGTGCTCCGGATCACCTCGAAGAGGTCGTACTTCGCGATCTCGTCCTTGACCGCGCCGGCGATGATGCCGTTGAGCCGGGTGTCCGCCTGGTCGATGGAGCGGATGGCTTCGAGGAATTCTTTCGCGTCGTCGATGCGCCAGCGCGCGGTCACGTCGAGGTTCAGCGTCTTGCGGTCCCGCGTGATCGTGGTCGTCTGGCTGCCGTCCCAGCGCAGCAGGCGGGCGTCGAAGCGCTTGATCTGCTGCCAGGGCAGTTTCATCTTGAGGCCGGCTTCCGTGACCGGCTCGCCGACGACCTCGCCGAACTGGGTGATCACGGCCTGCTCCCATTCGTTGACGGTGTAGAGGCTCGTCCACGCGAGCGCTCCGAGCAGAACCGCGGCCACGAGGGCGAGGATCCCGCGGCGGGCTGTTTTGTTGTCGCCGGATTCGTTCATCGCGCGTCTCCTTCGGTCAGGTTGAGCAGGGGCAGCACCCCTTCGAGATTCTCATCGACGACCCATACCTCGCCGACGTCCGGAAGCCGTTTCTCCAGGGTTTCGAGGTAGAGCCGCTGCCGGGTGACCTCGGGGGCCTTCTCGTAGGCGCGGAGCATTTCGAGGAAGCGGCCGGCGTCCCCCCGCGCGCGGTTCACCCGGCTTTCGAGAAAGCCCTCCGCCTCGAGGACGATCCTTTCGGCCTGGCCCTTGGCGCGCGGCACCTTTTCCTGGTATTCGCGGGAGGCCTCCTCGAAGAAACGGCCCGCGTCCTGTTCGGCCTTGTTCAAGTCGTTGAAGGCCGCCTGCACCTGTTCCGGAGGGCTCACGAAGATGAGGTTCACCTCGTTGACGCGAATCCCCATGCGGAACTGGTCGGCCTGGGATTGGATCAATTTGCGGGCCCGCTCCTGGATCTCGGCCCGCCCGACGGTCAGAATCGGAATGCTGGCCCGGTCGCCCATGATCTCGCGCATGACCGACTGGGCGATGTCGCGCAGGGTGGCGATGGGGTCCTTGACGTTGAAAAGATAGTCCTGCGGATTGTCGCGGCTGAACTGGACGTCCCACCCGGCCAGGACGATGTTCAGATCGCCGGTCAGCATGGAGGACTCGTCCTCGTAGCCGCGCTCGGAGATGCGCCCCCCGGGCGCGCTCCGGTAGCCGAACTCGGACACATCGACCCGGCGGGTCTTCACCTTGATCATGCGGTCGATCGGGAAGGGCAGGTGGAAGTGCAGACCGGGGCCGACCGTCTTCACCTGCTTGCCGAAACGCAGGAGAACGCCCTCCTCCTCGGCATCGACCTGGTCGATGCTGGTCGCCGACACCAGAACCACGATCAGCACGAGGGGGATCCACGCGTACTTCCACGGGTTGAACTCGACCTCGCGGCCGTCGGGGAATTCGATTCTCACGGTTCGAAGGGAGACGCCTTCTTGCGAGTCTGTCAACCCATCGCGTCCATGGCTTTCCCCACCGGCCGGCCCCTCCCTTCCGCCGCGAACTTCGATTCCGGTTTGCGTTGCCCGCCTCCTCCGGGCAAACTGCGCCCCATGAAGTTCAATCCGAGATCGTTTCCATTGATCGGCTTTCCGCTCCTCGCCCTCGGTCTGCTGGCCGGCACGGTCCTGTGGAGCGGCAACCCGGAAAACGGCGGGAAGCCCCGGCAGGAGGATCGCCCGGCGCCGACGCTTGATGTCGATTCCTCCCCGGTGCGGGCGCCGGGCGACCACGAGGTCGCGAGCTACGCCGACGTGCTCGAACGGGCCACCCCTTCGGTCGTCGGGGTCGTCACGGCGCAGGTGGTTTCCACCAACCGCTCCGGGCCCTCGAACCTCCAGGATCTGCTCCGGCGCTTCTACGGCATCCCCCCCGAACAGAGCCCCGGCGACGAACCGCGGGACGACTCCCGCAGCGAAGACGAGCGGCGCGTGCCCGTCGGCATGGGCTCGGGCGTGATCGTTTCGCCCGAGGGCTACATCCTGACCAACAACCACGTCGTCCGGGTCGGCCGTTCGTCCGAGATCGCCGACGAGATCCTCGTCCAGCTCGCCGACGACCGCGAGTTCACCGCGGAGCTGGTGGGGGCGGACGAGAGAACCGACATCGCCGTTCTCAAGATCGAGGCCGACGACCCGCTTCCGCACCTGACCATCGCCGACAGCGAGCGGCTCCGGGTCGGGGACGTGTGCTTCGCCATCGGAAATCCCCTGCAGGTGGGCCTGACGGTGACCAAAGGCATCATCTCCGGCCTCGGCCGCACCGATCTGGGGATCCTCGGCATGCAGGGCTACGAGAACTTCATCCAGACCGATGCGGCCATCAACATGGGCAATTCCGGCGGGGCGCTGATCGACGCGCAGGGCCGCCTGATCGGCATCAATACCGCGATCCTGTCGCGGACGGGCGGAAACATCGGGATCGGCTTCGCCATCCCCTCCAGTCTCGCCCGCTACATCATGGAGAGCCTGATCGACAAAGGCGAGGTGCCCCGCGGCTTTCTCGGGGTCGTCCCCGGGGATGTCAGCCCGCAACTGGCCGAAGCCCTGGGCCTCGCCTCCACCAAAGGCGCCCTGGTCCGCCAGGTCGAGGAGGGCGGGGCCGCCGCCGAGGCCGGCGTCCGCCACGGAGATGTCATCACCGCGGTGGACGACCACGCGGTCGATTCGGCGGCCGAACTGCGGCTGACGATTTCCCAGACTCCGCCGGGGCGGACCGTCACCCTGACCATTCTCCGCGACGGCGAGGAGATCACCAGGGAGGCCACGCTGGGCAGTCTCAGCGAAGCCACGGGCGAGGGGGCGCAACCAGTCGAACCCGGGGCGACGACGATCCCCGGCTTGCTGCTGGAACCGCTCGACGCCGGGTTGCGCGAGGAGTTCTCGATTCCGTCCGCGATCAAGGGGCTGGTCATCGCCGAGATCACCCGGGTCACTCCCGCCAACCAGCAGTTCCGGCCCGGCATGGTGATCAGCGAGGTGAACGGGCGGACCGTCCGGACGGTCGGGGAAATGGAGGAAGCGATCCGCCCGGGGCAGAACTCCCTCTACGTCTGGTTCAACGGGGTTTACGATTATCTCGCCTACCTGAAATGAAACGGAGGCGGCTGACGTGAACCGGGTCCGCCGCCATTGGCCGATGCCCGGCGAGCTGGCCGGGGCCGCGACTTCGGGCTCCACCCGCCCGCCTCCGCCCCTGGACGAGGAGGAACTGGGGAACCGGGCGGGGGAGCCCGGCGGCGGGTCGCCCCCCGTGCCGCTCCGGAAAAAGCCGGCCTCGCCCGCGTTGAAGCGGACCTTCGGCGGCGTGCTCGCCGCCGGATTCGGCCTGCTGGTCTTCGTCCTCTCCCTCGAGCTGATCCAGACCGTGAATCTCCTGCTCGGGTGGCCGCCCCCGGTCGGTTGGCCCGTTCTGGCCCTGATCTTCGGGCTGATCGGCTACGGGCTGGTCCGGCTGGGGCGCATCCTGATCTCGATCCGGCGGCTCCCCCTCGTCCCCCGCCTCGATCCCGGCGAGCTGGGTCGGCTGCCGGTGCGGCGCCTGGAGGAAGTCCGCCGGCAGCTCGTCGCCCAGCTCGAGCACCTGCGGGCCCACCGCGGCGAGAACCCGCGGAGAGATCTGGGTGGGGCCATCGAGCGGCTCCACCGGCAGAGAGAGTCCCACCCCGCCCGGGAATGGATTCTCGAATACGACCGCGAAATCCTGGTCCCCCTCGGCCGCGAGGCGCGCGAGCGCGTGCGGCGGATCGCCCTCAGCGCCGGCGCCAGCGCGGCGCTCTCCCCCTGGCGGATACTCGACGCCGCCATCGCCTTCAACGCCGCCGTCCAGACCGCGCACGACGTGCTGCGGATCCACGGCATCCGCCCGAACCAGGCCGTCGCCGCCAGTTTCGCCTTCGATACCTTCCTCAACACGTTTCTGGCCACGGTCGTGGAGGACGTCACCTCGGACCTGGCCGACAGCCTCGCCGCGCAGATATCGGCCGAATCGGGCGCGTCGGCGGCCAGGATTCTCGCGCCGAAAATCGCCGAGGGCCTTACCACGGCCGTCTTCGTGCGCCGCCTCGGAAACCGCATGATCCGCAGGCTGCACCCCTTTCCGGAGTAGGGGGGGCGGGCGAAAACGGCGGTTCGCGCGCGGCGGCCGGCTCAAGAGCCCGCCGGGCGGATTCGGGCGAAGGCCCGGTTTTCTGAAAGTGGTGGGAGATACTGGATTTGAACCAGTGACCTCTTGCGTGTCATGCAAGCGCTCTAACCAACTGAGCTAATCCCCCGGGGGGAGAAAAATCACCGGTTTTCGTTGCGCACCCGCAACATGTTGCTGAAGGCGGCGACCTTCTTCTTGCGGCGCCGGATCTCGGACGGCTTTTCGAAATAGCGTTTCGCGCGTGCGTCGCGGATCACGCCCTCGCGGTCGAGACGTTTCTTCAAGCGGCGGAGAGCCCGTTCGACGGACTCGCCCTTGCGGATGGTGACATCAACTGGCATAGGGAATTCGGGTGTTTGGAATTTCGGGAAAAGTTCGAAAAAAACCAAATCCCGCGTCTCCGTCAAGGGTTTATCCGATTCTTTTTCAGCCGGTCAGTCGGCCGGCGACATGCGGACGATGCGGCCGGGGCCGTTGAAGACGATGTAAACGAGGCCCCCGGGGCCGACCTCCACATCCCGGATCCGCCCCATTCCCTTCACGAGGATCTCCTGCCCGGCCACCGATTCGCCGTCGAGCCGGAGCAGGCGCAGCTCCTGCCCCGCCAGCGCGCCCGAGAGCAGGGCGCCCCTCCACCGCGGAAACGCGTCCGCGTCGTAAAAGTCGAGCCCGCAGACCGCCGGCGACGGCGTCCAGTGGACCACCGGATCGACGATTCCCGGGGCGGAGGTCCGGTCGGTGATCGGGGTGCCGTTGTAGTTCATGCCGAAGGTGACGAAGGGCCATCCGTAGTCCGCCCCGCCCCGCAGGAGGTTCAGCTCGTCCCCGCCCCGCGGGCCGTGTTCCGTCTCCCACAGATGGCCGCTGGAGGGATCCAGCGCCAGTCCCTGGGCGTTGCGGTTGCCGATCGTCCAGATCGAGGGAAAGGCGTCCGGCTCGTCCGCGAACGGGTTGTCGGGCGGGATCCGCCCGTCGTGGAAGATCCGGTGGGTTTTGCCGTTGGGGCGGGAGAGGTCGCGCGCCTGTTCCTGCCGGCCCCGGTCGCCGATGGTGAAGAACAGGTGGTCGCCGTCGAAGACCATGCGGCAGCCGAAATGGACCCCCGAGCGCCCGTAGAACTCGTCCGGAACCTGGAAGACCACCTCCTCGTCCACCCACCGGTCGCCGTCCAGGCGGCCGCGGGCGATGGCCGTGAATCCGCGGCGGCCGCCGGGGGAGGGGTCGCTGTAGGAGAGGTACACCCAGCCGTTCTCCGCGTGGCCGGGATGCACGGCCACGTCCAGCAGCCCGCCCTGGCCTTTCGCGAAAACCTCCGGGATGCCTTCGATCGTTTGGCGCGCGCCGGTTTCCGGATCGATTCGCAGGAGGGTTCCCGCGCGCTCGGAAACCAGCCAGTCGCCCCCGGGCAGAAAGGCGAGCGACCACGGCAGGTCCAGCTCATCGACCACGGTTTCCAGGCGGAAATCATGCAGCTCCGAACGGAAGACCCGGTCGCCGATCGCCTCGGGGGCGGGTTCGGGTCGCGCCCGCGCGTTCTTCTCGCGGATGAAGATGACCATCGCCCGGATCTCCTCCTCGGAGAGGACTTCTCCGAAGGCGGGCATCCCGTCCCCGGGGCGTCCCGCGCGGATCACGTCGGCGAGCACCTCGTCCCCGCTCCCGTAGCGCCACTCGTCGTCGAGCATCGAGGGCGCCGAACCGCCGGCCATTCCGTCGCCGTGGCAGTTCACGCAGTGGCTGTTGTACAGCTCTTCGATTCTCGCAGCCGCTTCGGCGGGAGCTTGCGCCGCAGCGGCGACCGAGAGCAGGCCGGCCCATCGAACGGAGGAAAGCATGCCGGTAGAGGTAAAGCGGCGAAAAGGAAAAAGCAACCGCCGGACCGGGCGGGGCGCAGCCGCGGGGCCGCGGAGATGGGGGAAGGGATGATCGCCGATCATTCGACCGGTCGCGGGATGGGCGCGGACCGGGTTCGGTATCTCCGCTTGTTCCGGGACTGGATGGCGGCCCCGCGCGCCATGGCCAAAGAGGAAGCCCGACCCAAGCCCTCCGGCTGCGCGCGGCCGGCCCCGGGGCCATCCGGCGCCGTCAGCCCCCGCTCTCCTGCGGGGCGAAGATCGCCTCGCAGTAGCCGCGGGCGGAAAACGGCTGGAGGTCCTCCGGTTGTTCGCCCAGGCCGACGTAGTGGATGGGCAGCTTCGTTTCGCGGTAGATGCCCACGAGCGCTCCGCCCCGGCTGGAGCCGTCGAGCTTGGTGATCACGAGCCCGGTCAGGTCGAAGGCCTCGTGGAAGACGCGCGCCTGCCGGATCGAATTCGTGCCGTGGCTTCCGTCGATGACGAGCCAGCGTTCCTCGGGCGTTCCCTCCCTCTGCTTGCCGAGGACCCGGCGCACCTTTTTCAACTCCTCCATCAGGTTGCCCTTGTTGTGGAGGCGCCCGGCCGTGTCGAGCACGAGGAGCCCGGCGCCGCGCCTGCGGGCGGCGGCGAAGCTGTCGAAGGCCACCGCCGCCGGGTCCGCCCCCTGGTGGCTCCCGACGACCTCGAGCCCGAGCCGCTCGCTCCAGACGCGCAGTTGCTCGTTGGCGGCGGCGCGGAAGGTGTCGCAGGCGCCGACGAGGACGGTGGCGCCTTCCTGTTTGAAGCGCCAGGCGAGCTTCGCGGCGGTCGTGGTCTTGCCCGAGCCGTTCACTCCCACGAGGGCGACGACCGTCGGCGGCTCGCCCGAGGGAGCGAACCGGCCCTCGGCCCCGGCGAGGACACCCTCCAGGACGCGGGCGCCGATCTCGGCCGCCTCGCGGCCGCGGAGTTCGCGGTTGCGCCGGTATTCGGCGCGGATGGCCTGCATGACCTCGTCGGTCGTTTCGACCCCGAAATCCGCGGCGAAGAGGGCTTCCTCGATCGCGGCGAGGGAGTCCTCGTCGAGCCGGCCGGCTCCGAAAACCCCGCCGACGGCCTGCCCGATCCCCCGGGTGGTCTTGCGGAGACCGTCGCGGATGCGGCGGAAGAATCCTCGTTTCTCGTCTGCCATGGTCATTCCCGCGCTTTTCGGAGAGACCGGCCCAGCTGGCCGGAGAGGCGGTCGAGCACCCCGTTCAGGAAACGGCGGCTCTCCTCGTTGGAGAATTCCTTGCCGAGGTCGATCGCTTCGTTGATCGTCACCACCGGCGGGATGTCCGGGCGGTGGAGCAGCTCGAAGCAGGCCATCCGGAGAATGGCCAGATCGACCCGGGCGATGCGCTCGAACTTCCAGTTGGCGGCCAGCTCGCGGATTTTCGCGTCGATCTCGTCGAGGTGTTCCAGCGTGCCGTGGATCAGCTCTTCGGCGAAGGCGTAATACTCCCGCTCCTTTTCCTGCCGCTCGAGAAAACCCATGAGAAGATCGGCCAAAAGCTCCCCTTTGTTCGACTCGTGGAGATAGAGAAACTGCATGGCGGCGATCCGGTTCAGCCGGCGCCGGGAGGGGCGGCGGACCGGGGGGGCGGATTCCCGGGGGGATTCGGAAGACATCGTGTTCAAGGTTGGAAATTGGCGAGGGCGACGGCGGCGCGGGCGAACTCCGCCCCGCGGTCCACCCGGCCCCCGAGGCGGGCGTCGGCCTGTTCGTCGGAATCGACGACGAGAATCCCATTGACGACCGGCACGCCGGTGTCGATGGAAACGCGCTGGAGGGAGGCGGCCGTCGAGTAGCCGATGACCTCGTGGTGGGCGGTGTCTCCGGCGATGACCACGCCGAGGCCGATCAGCGCGTCGAAGCGGCCGGTTCCGGCCATCCGCGCGACGGCGAAGGGGATCTCCATCGATCCGGGCACCCGGCGGACGGCGATCTCTCCGGCGGCCACTCCGAGGCGGAGCAGTTCCTCGCCCACCAGCCCCGCGAGCCGGTCCACCTTCCCACGGTTGTAGCAGGCGGCCACGATGCCGATGCGGCGGCCGGCGCCGTCGAGCGGGAGGCCGGCCTCTCCGGGGTCGAAGCTCACGGCCGCGCCTCCTCCCCCGCCTCGGCGACGGCCACCTGCTCGACGATTTCGAGGTCGTAGCCCTCGAGGGCGATGACCTTGCGCGGCCGGCTCGTCAGGAGCCGGATCTTCCGCAGGCCCAGTTCCGACAGGATCTGGGCGCCCATCCCGTAGTCGCGGATGTCCATGGGCGCGCCCCCGAGCCCGCCGTTTTCGGAGAGGCGCCCGGTTTTCGGGTCCAGCCGGATGCCCCCGTGCGACTGCTCGATGTAAACGACCGCGCCCCTCTCCTCGGCGGCGATCCGCCGCATGGCGGGGCGGACGAGATTCTCCCGCAGGCTCGCTCCGAAGACATCGGAGAGAAGGTTCTCGCCCTGGACGCGGACGAGGGTCGGCCCGCCGTCGAGTTCGCCCCGTGTGAGGGCGAGGTGGATGCGCCCGTCCAGCAGGCTGCGGAACACGTGGAGGTCGAACCCGCCGAAATCCGTCTCGATCTTCCGCAGCCCCACGCGCTCGACGAGCTTCTCCCGCTTGTGGCGGTACTCGATGAGCTGGGCGATGGAGATCATCTTCAGGCCGTGCTTCTCCTTGAAGGCCCGGAGTTCCGGCAGGCGGGCCATGCTGCCGTCCTTGTTGAGGATCTCGCAGATCACCCCGCTCGGGTGCAGACCGGCGAGGGTGGCCAGATCGACCGCCGCCTCGGTGTGGCCGGCCCGCTGCAGGACCCCGCCGGGCCGCGCCCGCAGGGGGAACACGTGCCCGGGTTGTACGAGCCGGTCCGGGGTGGCGTCCGCGTCGGCGAGGATCCGGATCGTCCGCGCGCGGTCGTAGGCGCTGATCCCGGTCGAGATGCCCTCGGCCGCGTCCACCGAGACCGAGAAGTCCGTCCGCTGGCTCTCGCGGTTGTCCACCACCATCTGGTTGATGCCCAGGCGCGTGAGCTGGTGGCTGAGCGTCGGCACGCAGATCAGGCCGCCGGCTTCCTGGATCATCCGGTTGATCGCCTCCGGCGAGGCCTTCGAGGCGGCCATGACGAGGTCGCCCTCGTTCTCGCGCTTCTCGTCGTCGGTCACGATGACCATGCGGCCGGCGGCGATTTCCCCGACCGCTTCTTCGATGGAATCGAAGAAGGGTTCTGTCGCGGGATCCTGCGGCACGGCGTTCAGTCCGCGCAAAGCTCTCCGGCCCCGAAAAAGCGGTCGATCTCCACCGCGGCGTTTTCGACGCTGTCGGAGGCGTGCGCGATGTTCTTCATCTTGTCGGTTCCGAGGTCGCCGCGGATCGTCCCCGCCGGGGCCTCCGCCGAGTCGGTGGGGCCGAGCAGATCCCGCGCGCGGCTCACAGCGTTCTCGGCCCGGAGCACGAGCAGGACGACGGGCCGCGAACTCATGAACGCCTCGATCTCCGGGAAAAAGGGCTTGTCGGCCACGTGGGCGTAGTGCTCGCGGAGGATGTCCGCCCCGAGGCGCGCCATCTTCGCCGCGACGATCGCGAAACCGGCGTTCTCGAAGCGCGCGATGACCTCGCCGGCTTTTCCAGCCTCCATGCAATCGGGCTTCAGGATGATGAGGGTTTGTTCCATGGTGGGTGTTGTAAGGCCGCCGGCGGCCGCTGACGAGTGCAAAAGAGCCTCAATCCGACCGGATGCGGACAACGGCCGCCTTCCCGGGGCGGATGAACTCTTCCGCCGCCCGGTTCAGGTCGTCCAGGGAGATGTCCGCGTAGCCGTCGAGCAGGGTCTTCGACCATTCGAGCTGCTCGGGCCGGTTCTGCGAGCCGCCGATCACCCGGATCCAGTAGCCGTTGTTCCGCCGCATGTCCTCGAGCTGCCTGAGGGTCGGGGCGAGCGCCCGCTCGCGCTCGTCCCCGGTCACGGGCGAGTCCGTCAGCGAGGAGGCGATCTCCTGGATCCGCCGGGCCACGGGCTCCACTTTCTCCGGCGAAAGAATCGCCACGGCGAAGAAGATCCCGAAATCGGGGACATCCGTCGTCCGGTTGGCCGCGGTGTAGCTGTAGGCCTGCCCGGTCTCCTCCCGGATCCGCAGGCGGAGGCGGTCGTCGAGCACCGAGGCGAGCAGCGAGAGCGTCCGGCTCCGTTCGACCGGCGCGATTCCGGTCGAGGGGAAGGCCACGAGGGCCGCTCCCTGGGGGATGTCGGACTCCACCCGGAAGTCCCGCTCCTCGCCCGCCGGGAAACGCGGGCCCTCCCCGCCGGGGGAGTGGCGGGGCCTCTCCGGGCGGTCGCCGGGCAGGGTGCCGAAGACCCGGTCGAGCGAGGCGCGCAGGGCCTCCTCCTCGAAATCCCCGACCACCGAGATTTCGAGATACCCCTCGGCGAGCTGGGGGAGGAGCCACTCGCGCAGCTCCGCGTAGCCGCGTTCGCGCAGCTCCTCCTCGGTCGGAAAATCCTGCACCCCGAAGCGACCGTAGAGAAACGGCCAGGCCCGGCTCTGGAGAACGCCCCGCCAGGTGGAGCGCAGCTCGCGGAACATCGGCGCGATCGAGCGGCGGAAAACGCTCTCCCCCTCCGGGCGCAGACCCGGATCGAGGAGATAGGCCCGCAGCAGATCCATCTGCAGTTCGAGGTCCTCCGGCCGGGTCTTCCCCTGCAGCACGAAGGCGTTTCCGTCCACGGTCAGCCGCACGGACACCTCGCGCCCGGCGGTGACGGTGCGGAGGTCGTCGAAGGAGATCTCCCCGAGCCCCCCTTCGACGAAGGCCCCCTCGGCGAAGCGCGCGAGACCGGGCCGTTCGGGCGGGAGGGTGAGTTCGCCGCCCCCGGCGCGGACGCTCACGACGATGACGTCCTCCTCGAACTCCGTCCGCTTCCAGTTCGCCCGGACCCCGTTCGGGTAGCGGGCCTGGGTCACGCCCGGATCCTCCACGACCCTTTGCTCCGCCGGGCCGACCGCCCCTTCGGCGCCGTAGGGGAAGACGAGGTCGTCGAGCACGGCGGGGGCCTCGACCGGCTCCGCGCGGGAGGCCTCGTAGGCCGCCAGGAGCGCGGCGTCGTCAACGCCCTCCGGCACCGGACCGGCCAGGAAGAGACGGCGGCCCGACCGTTCCCAGATCTCGCGGAGGAGTTCCAGGAGGGTGCCGGGGGTGGAAACGGCGGCGGCCTGCTCGGCCAGTTCCAGCTCGAGACCGGGGGAGACCGGCACCCGGCCCGCGTTGATCAGGTGCGCGTACTCGTCCGCCCACTCGGGCGTGGGCCGGGTGTCCTGTCCGGCCACCCGCTGGCGGACCGCTTTCAGGAAATTGGACTCGGCCTCGAGAATCTCCGATTCGGCGAACCCGTGTTCGAGCGCCCGGCGCAGCTCCCGGTCGATGATCCCGACCGCCTCCTTCCACTGTTCGGGCTGCACGGTGGCCGCGAGACCGGCGAACTCGACGAACTCGAAGAAGGGCGTCGTGTAGGCGTAGCTCTCCAGGATCGGCGAATCCTCCTCGCGGGCGATCCGCTCGAGGCGCCGCGAGAGGATGGAATTGAGGATCTGGAGCTGCCCCTCGCGGAGGCGGCGTTCGGTTGTGTCGGGTTCGTCTCCGAGCGGCGCCCCCGTCGAAAGCTCGAAGCGGATCCCCTTCGCCTCCGGCTCGCGGTGCACGCGGGCCTCCACCCCGCCGAAGGACACCGGCCCGTAGCCGGGCGGAACGGGCTCTTCCGGGCGGTCCTTCCCGTAGGTCGCGAAGGTCTCGCGGATCGCCGCCTCCCACTCCTCCGGATCCATGTCGCCGGTCACCACGACGAAGGTGCGCGCCGGATGATACCACCGCTCGTAGAACTCCACGAATTCCTCGCGGGGCAGGGTTTCGATCACATCCGTCACCCCGATGGGCATGCGCGAGGCGAACCGGGTCTCGGGCAGGAGAAACCCGATCTCGGCCTCGAAGGTGCGGAAATCGACGGAATCGCGGCTGGCCTTCTCGGCGAGGATGATGCCCCGCTCCTTCTCGATCTCTTCCGACTCGAAGAGGATGCCGTCGGCGTAGTCCCGCAGCAGGCGCAGGCTCTCCTCCCGCAGGGAGGCGTCGCCCCTCGGCAACTCGAGCTGGTAGGCGGTCCGGTCGAAGCCCGTGCTCGCGTTCGTGTCCGCCCCGAAGGCCATGCCGAGCCGCTGGAAATACTCGACCATCTCCCCGGCGGGAAAGTTCCGGGTTCCGTTGAAGGCCATGTGTTCGAGAAAGTGGGCGAGGCCCCGCTGCTCCTCCGTCTCCATGAGCGAACCGGCCTGGAAGACCAGGCGCACGCTCACCCGCCCGGGCGGTTCCGGGGAGCGGCGGATCAGATAGCCCATTCCGTTGGGCAGGCTGCCGAAGCGGATCGCCGGATCGGGCCGCAGGTCGGAATTTTCGTGAGGCCAGGGAAACGAGGTCTCCGCGGCGGAGGGAAGGGAGGCGAGGATCATAAAAAGGGCCGCGATGGCTGGTCGGCGATGCATCATGGTCCGGGAAACTAGAAGCGAAAACACTCCGGCGTCAACCGGCGCGTCAACCGGCGCG
>JBKHCX010000013.1:0-27644 GCA_046541615.1 Puniceicoccaceae bacterium | reverse complement strand
GCTCATCAGATGGTAGTAGGAGAGTTCACTTGGTTTATATCTTTTACGCCTCATGTGAGAATTCTCACCGACTTCATGAGTCCTGTCAATAAGAATGGGTCGAGAACAAAATTATTCTGTGTCAATACAATTGGGCCTGGCCCTAAATTATCTAGGGCGTCAATTGTTACAATCTTGTCACGAACCATCCCTTTTCTTGCCTATTGGGGGGCTTGGCCGATGTTTGGGAATTATGAAATTCCTTGGTCTGTTCCGGTGCGCGCTTTTAATCGGGGTTGGACTGGGCCTTTCGGCCTGCGGGCCCGACCGGTCCCGGTCCGAACGGCCGGACACGATCCGCTTCGCCGATACCGGCGTCGAGGGTATCGAGGAGATGCGGCGCGCCTTTCACGATTTCGTTTCGACGATGGAGGAAAAGACCGGTTTGAAAGTCGATTTCTATCCGGTTTCCAACCGTACGATCGCGGCGGTCGCCCTCGAGGCCGGCGATGTCGATGTGGTCCTGGCCGGCCCAACCGAGTATCTCTTCATCAAGAGCCGCCAGAATGTGATCCCGATCGCCGCCATCGAACGGGCTGAATACTATTCGGTCATCATCGTCCCCTCCGACAGTCCGGCCCGGTCTCTGACCGACCTTCGCGGAAAGACCGTCGCGTTCAAGAATTCCGGATCCACGAGCGGCCATGTCGCGCCGACGGCGATGTTCATGGAGGCCGGGATGATCGAGGGAGAGGACTACCTGGGGCCCCAGGCGGATCGGCTGCGTTTCGAGATGCTTCACGCGGGGGACGTGGATGCCATCGCCGGCGGGATCAAGGATTTCCGCCGGTTGGAGAAGGAACGACCGGGCGAATACCGGGTTCTCGCCCGCGGCGAACCTCTTCCACGGGATATTTTCGTGGCCCGGGCCGGACTGCATCCGGATGTCGTCGAACAACTGAAGACCACGATGATCGCCAACGGAGAAGAAATCATGCGGGCCATCCTCGCCCCCGGCGAGGCGACGAAGTATGTCGGGGCCGGCATCGTCGCGGCGAACGATTCCGACTACGACGAGATGCGCGCGGTTCACCGCGCCCTCGACATTCCCTTCGACGAGTGATCCCCCGGTGCAGGAGCGAACGTGCTGACCCCCCCGACCCCATCCGCGCCATCGGAGGCCTCGCCCGACGCCCCCCGCCCCGCTCCGACGGGCTATCTCGCCGGTGCCGGCGTTCACAAAGTGTATCCGGGTGGCACACGGGCTCTTGGAGGGGTGGACTTCTCGATCGAGCGCGGCGAGGGCGTCGTGCTTCTCGGCCACAATGGCTCCGGAAAATCCACCCTCCTGCGCTGCCTCAATGGTCTGGAAAGGACGACCGAAGGCTCGATCCGCTTTGACGGTCTCGATATCACCACCGCGAACAAGCCGACCCTGCGGGCGGTCCGGCGGCGGATCGGGGTGATTTTCCAGAAGTTCAACCTCGTCCGCAATCTTTCGGCGTTTCAGAACGTGCTTTTCGGGGCGCTGGGTGAAGTGGGTTTCCTCCATTCGCTGCATCCGTTGGCGAAGCGCGCTCTGCGCGCGAAGGCGATGGCCTGCCTGGAGCGGGTCGGTCTCGGCGGGAAGGCGATGCAGCGGGCGGACAGCCTCTCGGGCGGCCAACAGCAACGCGTCGCCATAGCCCGCGCGCTGATGCAGGATCCGGAGGTGCTTCTCGCGGATGAACCGATTGCCAGTCTCGATCCGAAGGCGGCCCGCCAGGTGATGGAACTCCTCTGGGAAGTGGGGAAAGAGCGTCATTTCACGGTGGTGTGCGCCCTCCACCAACTGGATGCCGCCCTGGAATTCGGAGAGCGCCTGATCGGACTGAAGGAGGGGCGCAAAGTTCTCGATGCTCCGTGCGCCGGGCTTTCCCGGGCGGACCTTGCCTGGCTGTACGATGGCGTTGCCGAAGCCCCGGGGGAGGAGGACGATGCCCTTGCGCCCGCCTTCGAATCGAAGCCCGGGGGAGCGGCCCGAAACGACCGGAGCCCCCGTCCGAAAGCCGCCCGCAATCCGTTCGAGGCGGATCAGGATTGAACGTTTCGCGGATCGGAGAACAAGCGCCGGATTCAGATTCACATCGCTCCATGGAAAAATCCCCGATCACCCGTCCCCTGCCGGCCCGCTTTCAGCGGCCGTCACCGGTGGCCTTCGTTCTCCTGCTTCTGGCCGGGGCGGGCCTGCTGGCCGGAATCTCCCAGGTCGATGTGACCGCCGACCGGGCGCTGCGCGGGTTTTCCCAGTTTGGAAACTTCATGAGCCAGGCGATTCCGCCGGACTTTTCGCGCTGGCGGCCCATCACCATCTACATGGCGCAAACCGTGCAGATGGGCATGGTCGGCGTTTTCTTCGGGGTTCTTCTGAGCCTGCCGGTCGCCTTGCTCGCATCGTCCAACACGAGTCCGCACTGGTCGGTTCGCAATCTCACGCGGATCGGGGTGGCCACGGCGCGAACGGTCCCGGACTTGATCTGGGCTTTGATTTTTGTCATTTGCGTCGGACCCGGTCCCCTCGCCGGGATTCTCGCCATCGTATTGGATACGGTCGGATTCTGCGGTCGCTTCTTCAGCGAGCGGATCGAGGAATCGCAGAAGGGACCGGTGGAAGCTTTGACCGCCACGGGAGGAAGACGTCTGCCGGTGATATTCGGCTCCATCATCCCGGAGTGTTTCCCCTCCTTCACCGCGACCAGCCTCTACGCCGTCGAGAAGGCGATCCGCTCGGCGGTGGTTCTCGGTCTCGTCGGGGCGGGCGGGATCGGGGTCGAGCTGAAGGCGACGATGGATCTGTGGCGCTACGACCAGGCGATGGCGATCATCATCGTCATTCTGTTCGTGGTGATTTCGGTCGAGCAGGTTTCGAGCGCGATCCGCCGTCGTTTTCTGTAGGAACGGTTTCAATCGTCCGTCGCCGGCGGGAGGCGGAGGACGGATTCGACGAGTTCCTTGGTTTTCGGCGCGGCCGGGCGCGTGAACACGGTGGCGACGGGTCCGTCTTCGACGAGCGATCCCCGGTCGAGGATGAGAGCGCGTTCGCAGAGGAACTCGACGAGGGGCAGATCGTGGGTGATGAAGAGCAGGGCGATCCCCCCGGCCCGGCTCAGGTCCAGCAGCAGCCGCACCACGGCCAGCTGGGTCGTGGTGTCGAGCGCGCTGACCGCCTCGTCGCAGACGAGGAGACGGGGTTCCGGCGCGAGCGCGCGGGCGATGCAGATCCGCTGCCGCTGGCCCCCGCTGAACTCGTGCGGAAACCGGTCGAGGGCGTCGGACTCCAGGCGTACTTTCTCCAGCAGGCGGACGGCTTCCGAAACGCGGTTGACCGACGGTTCGCCCGGGCCCCGCGCGGCGAGCGCTTCGAAGAGCGCCTGCCGGATGGTCCGGCGCGGGTTGAGCGAGTGGTAGGGATCCTGGAAAACCATCTGGACCATGCGCGCTCTGAGCCGTCGGGCCGCGGCGTCGCCGGATTCGACCGCCCGGCCCCCGATGCGGATGGCCCCCGCGGAGACGGGGACCAGGCCCATGATCGCCCGGGCGAGCGAGGTCTTGCCGCTGCCGCTTTCCCCGACCAATCCGACGCGGTCCGCCGCCCGCAGGGAGAAGCTGACGTTCCGGACCGCCCGGTGCCCTCCCGGATAGGTGATCGAGACCTTGTCCAGTTCGAGAATTTCCGTGGCTTCCGGCTCGGTCATCGCGGAACCTCCGTGGTCTCGCAGCGGGCCGAGGCGAGCAACGCCCGCGTGTGTTCGTGGCGGGGTTTCCGGAGAATTTCCCCGGTGCTGCCGGCTTCGACGATCCGGCCTTGGTGCAAGACCGCCATGCGGTCGGAGAATTTGTGGACGATCCCCAGATCGTGGCTGATCAGCAGCACGCCGGCCCGGCGCTCCAGCGCGTGTGCACGGAGCAGGTCGAGGATGCCCCGCCGGATGGTCGGATCAAGGGCGGTGGTGGGTTCGTCGGCGATGAGGGCGGGCGGATCGTTGGCCATGGCCATGGCGAGGACCACCCGCTGCTGCATGCCTCCGCTGAGGTGGTGGGGGTAGGCGCCGAGAATCCGGCGGTCGGGTTCCAGGCGGACGGACCGCAGGAGCCTCCGCACGGCCTCCCTGCGATCCCGCCGCCCGAGGGGCCGGTGGATGGCCTCGGCGACCTGGGCGCGGATGGTCATCGCCGGGTGCAGGGCGCTTCCGGGTTCCTGGAAGACGAATCCGATCCGCCGCCCCCGGTGCGGCTCGAACGCACGGGGATCCCCCGCCTCCAGCCACTCGCCGGCGAGGGAAATCCGGCCGGAGACGACCGTCCTGTCCGCGGGGAGCAGACCGCCGCCGGCGAAGCCGGCCGTGGATTTGCCGCTTCCGCTTTCTCCGACGAGCGCGAACACCTCCCCGGCCCGCACGGCGGCCGTGAACGAGGACAGCGCCCGCACCTCGTTTCCTGCGCCGGTGAAGCGAACGGAAACATTCTCGAAGCGGAGGGGATCTTCGCGGTTCTCGGAGGCGGGGATACTCACGGCGGGCCTGGGCTAGAAAAACAGTTTCAGGAGGACCTCCGGCGGGACGGGCGGGCTTTCCGCGCCCGCCCCCGGATCCGTCAGCCGCTCCAGAACGAATCCGGGAGCGTGGAGGCAGCCGTCGAGCCTGTCGAGCAGGGAGCGGGGAAAGGCGGGGTCGGAGGCGCTTTCGCCCTCGACCCTGACCTCCGCGTGGCGGATCCGCCCCCCCGAGACCCGGAGGTGGCAACCGATGCGCTGGTCCCGGTGCGTGGCGAGGCGCTCCATCTCGTAGGCCGGCGAGCCGCCGAAAACCCACTCCGGATCGCGGAAGCGCGGGAGAAACCCCTCCGCCGCCTCCACGAGCCGGCGGGGCGGTTCGCCGAGCACCCGCAGCCCGCGGTGGCGCGCCGCGAGGAAACGGAGCAGGGCCCGGGCCAGGCCTCCCGTGTCGGGGATGTCGGGCAACAGGGGTTTGAGGTTCATGGTGGGGCTCCGCTTCGAATCAATGGAGCGGTCCCGGTAGGCACTGGTGTCGCGAGTGAGGTAGCGGTCCATCGCCCCGAGATCGGCGTCGAACAAAAGGGTGCCGTGGTGGAGCACCCGCCCTCCGGAGAAATACTCCGAGTTGCCGGAAAACTTCCGCCCGTCGTGAAAGAGATCGCTCCGGTTCCGGATCATGGCATCGACGCTCCGCGCGGCGAAGAAGGGGAGGAGGGTGCCCAGGTGCGTGCGGAAGTCGATCCGGGGAGCTCCGTCGGCGATGATGGAAAAATTCAGGTTTCCGCCGTCGTGATAGACCGTGCCTCCTCCGGAGAGCCTCCGGTACGGGGGGACCCTGTCGCGGTGGACCTCCGCCGCCGAAACCTGGGACCACAGGTTCTGGTTCTTCCCCACGTGGACGGAGGGGCGGTTGATCCAGAACAGGAGAAAGCGGTCGCGGGTTTCGCGCAGGCAGGCCTCTTCCATGGCCGCGTGCCGGGCCGGATCATCGTCCCGCGAAATCCAGGCGAGCCAGCGTCCGGATTCAGCGGCCGCCGGTCTCCGATTCATGGACGACCCGCTTTACGAGTTGGAGGAACGGGGCGTATTCCCGGAGGGAGGCCAGGTCGTCGTCGCGCAACATCCAATCGATATCGCCGTACCCGCGTTCGACGGCCACGCACAGGCTTTCCACCGCTTCCTTTTTCCGCTTTTTCAGGGCGAGACTGCACGCCAGGTTGTAGTGGGCCAGCGGGTTCGCCGGATCGTGCCGGACAATGCGGCGGTCGATCCGAAGCCCGTCCGAGATCCGCCCGCTTTTCGTGTAGTGGTGGGCGAGTACTTCCAGCACCCGCACGTCCTTGGGGTCGCGGCGGGAGAGGTTCTCGAAAAACCGGATCTCGAAGGAGAGGTCGTCCGGCGACGATCCGTTTTCGCGGGGAGTCGTTGGGTTCATCGGTCTCCGGTTCCGTCAGCCCTTCTGCGGGCCGCTCGTCGAAGCTTTCCGCCGGGCCTCGGCGACGGTGGGGCCGACGGGGACGTCCTTGCGGTCCCGGGCCTGTACCTGGAGCCGCTGGGAGACCACCTCCAGGCCGAGCTTGGCGGCCACCGCCTTGCCGTACCACTCCATGAAAGGGGCGTCGATTTCGTAGATCTCGTCGCTGTCGAGGCAGATCACCTGCGCTTTGAAGGTGTCGGCGGAGTGGTGGGCCATGTAGTATTTGTAGTCCTTGCCGACGTCCACCTCCCGGATCAGACCGCTTTCGGTCAGGATCGGCAGGGTCCGGTAGATCGTGGCCCTCGAGACGGTGGAATCGATCGCCCGCGCGCGGTCGAGCAGATCCTCGGCGGTGAAGTGCTGCTCGCATTCGTAGGCGGCCCGGAAGATCGCGTGCCTCTGGTTCGTGATGCGGAGGCCGCGGCTGGAAAGAAAATCCCGGAACGTCGTCCACGGATCTTCGGTTACGGTTGGGGGGGCTGCAAGTTCCATTTCCTTATTGAGACTTAAATGACACTGACGCGTGCCGATGTAAAGCGGATACGGAGAAATAATGAAAATCGAGCCTCCACGCCCCGGCCTATCGCGCGAGCCCGGACAGAACTTCCCCCAGCTCGTCGGGGGTGGCGGCCCGGTCGATGGCGGCCCGCGCCCGCCGGGCGTGCGGCAGGTCCTTCAGAAGGGCTTTCAGCTTGGGGCGCATCCACGCCACGTTTCCGCCCCGGCTCCGGCCGACCGGAGAGGCGAGCAGTTCGTCGGCCAGAAAGGAGAGGGCCCCGATCCGCCCGGAGAGCGGGGGCGCGGGGGGGATGGCGCCGGTGGCGAGAAAGGTCTTGATCCGTCCGAAGATCCAGGGATTGCCCAGGGCGGCCCGCCCGATCATGGCGCCGGCGCAGGCGGTTTCCTCCGAGAGCCTGCGGATCCGCTCCCAGTCTTCGACACTGCCGTTGGCGATCACGGGAAAGTTCCGCTCGGCGGCGACGGCCTCTATGACGGCCATGTCGGCGTCGCCCTTGTAGCCCTGGACGCGGGTGCGCCCGTGGACGGCGAGGGCCTCGATCCCCTCCGCTTCGAGAACGCGGGCCGCCTCCCGGGCGACGATGGATCCGGCGTCCCAGCCGATCCGGATTTTCGCGGTGACGGGTGTGGCGGGGAGGGCGCGCCGGACCGCGCCCGCGATCGCCCCGAGGCCCGGAAGATCGCGCAGGAGCGAGCAGCCGGCGGCCGCCCGGGTGACCTTTTCGGAGGGGCAGCCGAAATTCAGGTCGATGAAGTCGGGCCGCAGCCGCTCTTCGATCCGGCGGGCGGCCTCGGCCATGCGCCCGGGTTCGGCACCGAAGATCTGCACCCCCATCGGCCGTTGGTTCTCGGTGAATTCGATGGTTTCCCAGACGTTGGGGGCACCGCGGAGCAGGGCCTCGCACATGACGAACTCCGAGACCATAACATCCGCGCCGAACCGTTTGCAGAGCTGGCGGAAGGCGATGTCGGTGAAGCCGGCCATCGGCGCGAGGTAGAGGGGGAATCTCCCCTCTCCGAACCAGGGCAGGCGCGGGCTGGCGGGGGCGGATCGCATGTGGGTGGGGGCTGGGGACGGATCGGCCGCCCGCGGGTTCCGGTGCGGCGCAGGGCGTTTGAATCGGCGGGAATGCGCGCTACTGCTGCGAATCCACTTCCGCGGGAAGGTTGCGGTGGAAGTCCGGGCCCTTTCCGGTCGCCGCCACGAAGCCGGCGCGGATCGTGAAATCGCCGAAGCGCTCGTTCTTCCTCCGGTCCTTCGCATAGGCTTGGAGAACGGGTCCGAGAACCTCGACCAGGCGGTTCTCCGGAACATCGCGGCGGTAGAGCTTGTTGAGGCGGGCGCCGTCGAAGCCGGCGCCGAGATAGACGTTGTAAACCCCGGGCCCGCGGCCGACGAGGCCGATCTCGCCCAGGTAGGGGCGGGCGCAGCCGTTCGGACAGCCGGTCATCCGGATCTTGATCTCCTCGTCGCGGAGCCCGCTCGCCTCGACGATCTGCTCCAGTCCGGAGACCAGGTCGGGGAGGTAGCGCTCGCTCTCGGCCAGGGCGAGACCGCAGGTCGGCAGGGCGACGCAGGCCATGGAGTTGAAGCGAAGGCCCGTGCGGATGCGTTCGTTGGCGATTCCGTGCCTGGCGAGCAGCTCATCGATCCGCCCGCGGTTGGCGGGCCTGACCCGGCCGATGATCAGATTCTGGTTGGGTGTCAGCCGGAAGTCGCCGTCGTGGAATTCCGCGATTTCGCGGAGTCCGGTCATCATGGCCACGCCCGGCGTGTCCTTCACGCGGCCGTTTTCAACGTAGAGACCGTAGTGGAAGTTGCCATCGACCCCTTCGACCCAGCCGTACCGGTCGCCCGTGCCCGTGAATTCGAACGGCCGGGCCTCGCCGAGCTTGTATCCGAGGCGGTTCTCGACCTCGGCGCGGAACCAGTCCAGCCCCCGGTCCTCGATGGTGTACTTGAGGCGGGCGCGCTGGCGGTTGGAGCGTTCTCCGAAGTCGCGCTGGGTGGTGACCACCTTCTCGGCCACATCGACCGCCTGCTCCGGGGTGCAGAACCCCATGACCTCGGCGAGCCGGGGGAAGGTGTCCTCCTTTCCGTGGGTCATGCCCATCCCGCCGCCGACGGTCACGTTGTAGCCGGCGATCTCGCCGTCTTCGACGATGGCGATGAAGCCGAGGCAGTGGGCGTGGATATCGACATCGTTCATCGGCGGCACGGCCACAACGATCTTGAATTTCCGCGGGAGATAGGTTTTGCCGTAGATGGGTTCCTCCTCCGCTTCCTCCGAATCGACGACCTTTTCCCCGTCGAGCCAGATCTCGTGGTAGGCGCGGGTGGCGGGGGTGAGGTGGCGGCTGATGCCCTCGGCCAGTGCCTGCACGGCCGCGTGGTGCTCGGATTCGTAAGGGTTCGGATTGCACATCACGTTCCGGTTCACGTCGCCGCAGGCCGCGATCGTGTCGAGCAGGGCCTCGTTGATCTCCCGGATCGTCGTCTTGAGGACGCTCTTGATCACGCCGTGGAACTGGAAGGCCTGGCGGGTCGTCAGCTTGAGGGTTCCGTTGGCGTATTGATTGGCGAGGCGGTCCATGTCCAGCCACTGCTCCGGCGCGCAGACGCCCCCGGGCACGCGCACCCGGATCATGAAGCTGAAGGCCTTCTCCAACTTCTTCCGCCGCCGTTCCGCGCGCACGTCGCGGTCGTCCTGCTGGTAGATTCCGTGGAATTTGGTCAGCTGGGTGTCGTCGGGGGAGATGGATCCGGTCATCTCGTCGGCCAGACCTTCAAGGATGGTTCCGCGAAGCAGGCGGCTCTCCTCCTTGATGGATTCGTTCCGGTGGAAGTGGTTTCCTTCGAGAAGATTGCTCATGGTGGGTGTTTCCTTCTTTCGGTTGATGTCAGTAGACGTCCTGCTGGTAGCGTTTCTCCTTCTTCAGCTTCTTCACATAGGCGGCCGCCTCCTCCGCCGGGAGGCCGCCCTGTTCGGCGACGATCTCGTGGAGGGCGGCCGCCACATCCCTGGCCATGCGCGAGGCGTCCCCGCAGACGTAGAAGCAGGCTCCCTCCTCGAGCCATCCGTAGAGATCCTTCGCCCGCTCTTTCATCTTGTGCTGGACGTAAACCTTTTCGGGGGTATCGCGCGAGAACGCGACGTCCATCCGGGAGAGCGCCCCTTTCTTCAGATAGTCCTGCCACTCGAGTTGGTAGAGGAAATCGGTCTGGAAGTGCTGGTCGCCGAAAAAGAGCCAGTTGCGGCCTTTCGCGCCGGTCTCTATCCGCTCCTCGACGAACGCCCGGAAGGGGGCGACACCCGTTCCGGGACCGATCATTATGACGGGAGTGTCGGGATTCTGCGGAAGGTGGAATTTCTTGTTCTCGTGAATGTAGATGGAGGAGGTGTCCCCCCTTTCCATGAGGTCGGCGAAGAAAGTCGAGCAGACACCTTTCCTCGCGCGTCCGTGGGTGGAATAGCGGACGGCGGCCACGGTCAGGTGGACCTCGTCGGGGTGGGCCTTGAGGCTCGAAGCGATCGAATAGAGCCGGGGGGGCAGCTTGCGGAAAAGGTCGGCCAGATTCTGGGCGGAGATATCCTGGATCGGGAAATGCTCGAGCAGATCGACGATCTGCCGCCCCCAGAGGAACTCCTTCAGCGCGTCGTCGCCTTTGGCGAGGAGCGCGTCCAGCTCGGGCACCCTGGCCATTTCCTGGTACTGCACGATCATCTGCTTCGAGAGGTTGGTCACGTCGAGATTGTGCAGCAGGGCCTCGCGGAGGGCGGTCTTCTCCCCGCCGATCCGTACCGGGCTGTCTCCATCCAGGCCGCTGACCCGGAGAAGATCGGCGACGTACTGGGGGCAGTTCTGCGGCAACACGCCGACAGCGTCGCCGGGCTCGTAGGCGAGCCCGGAGCCCTCGAGCGAAAACTCCAGGTGCCATGTCTCCTTGGCCGATCCGGTGCCGTTGAGGTTGACCCTCTCCAGAAGCGGAGCGGGGAAGGGGTTCTTTTTGTCGTAAGCCTCCGATACCGGCGGAGGCTGGGCCCCGTTCGCGACGGAGACTTCGACCGGAGTGGAGTGTCCGACATCCTTGAGGAGGGTTTCGATGGCTCCGTCGAACCACTTCTGGAAGGGTTCCTCGAAATCGACATCGCAGTCCATCCGCGGATAAAACCGCCGGCCGCCGAGTTCCTCCAGGCGCCGGTCCAGATCCTTGCCGAACTGGCAGAAATCCTCGTAGCTCGTGTCGCCGAGGGCGAGCACGGAGAAGCGGCTGTTTCCGAGCTTCGGCGCATCGTCGGACGAAAGGCTTTCGTAGAAAGCGGTCGCCCGGTCGGGTGGGTCGCCCTCGCCCCAGGTGCTGGCGATGACCAGGATGTTCTCCATGCCGACGAGATCGGAGGGTTCCAGATCGCCGAGATCGGCGGTCTTCGCCGCGAAACCCTTCTTGGAGGCCTGCTTCTTCGCCTCGTCGGCGAGGGCTTCCGAATTACCGGATTCGGTCGCGAACAGAATCGACAGCGGCACCTTGGCCGCGGGCGGCCGGGAGCCGGCTTCGTCGCCCGCCGGCGCGGCGGCGGTTCCGAAACGGCCCGCGAGAAACCCCGCCATCCAGGCGATCTGCTCCTGATTCGACGAATCGATCAAGGCCTGGAAGGTCTTATACCGCTCCGGCGGAAGCGGCGAGGAAGTTGGCGATAGGGAGGTCATCTTGGTCGCGGGAAGCTTTCTGAAACAAGCACAAACAGGAAAATATGGGGGAGTTCGTCAAACTCATCAACGGAAAAAGGCAGGTGCGCGCGGGGTGGCCGCAGGGCGGTGCATTGCCGACGCAGGAGCGGCGAACCCCGGCGGAGCGGTCCGCATTGTCCACCCGGTCGCCGCGTCGCACGAAGCCGCCGGGGATGCCTTTACCGCCAAGCCGTACCGGGTTGGACGACTGAAGTCATCCAACTACTTGGTCACATGAGTTCAGTGGCGGATTTTTGGGACGCCCACAATTCCACGTCGCACGTATCACATGGGTGTCCCGACTTTTGTCTCCTGAGTTTCGCCGACTTATGCAATGATAATACAGAACAGCTTCGTTCATCGATACCAATCTCCTGCATGCCTGTTTCTTAGAAAAGAGAAAAGTGAGTCTATGTTAATCTTTCAGGTTTTGTCAATCGATTTTCCGGGATTATTCTGGGTGTCCTTTAATCTCGTTATCGTTCAGAACCGTGCGCCGACGCTGAGCGAGAGGAGATGGAGCCGGCTCTCCATGCGGGCCGGCACCCCGCCGATTGTCGCCTCGCGATCGTCGTAGATGACGTAGGAGTAGGCGATGCCGGCATACCATTTGTCCCACCGCTTGGTTGTTCCAACGGTGAACGCGTTCTGGTCCGCGTCGGGAATCGTCGTCGAAAGGGTTCCGTCTGGGACGGGGCTTTCGAAGTACTGGTAACTCCCGTGGAGGCGGAGACCGTCTTCGAACTGGTAGCGAAGGCCCGCTCCGGCGGTGAAAGAATCCTTCCAGTCCTGCGGGACGGTAATCCCGCCGCCGAAGAGGGGGTTGTTGGCCCCGAAATCGAGGTCGAGCCGGTCGAAGGAGGAAAACCCGACCCACTCGAACTGGATTTCCGCGCGGAGTCCGTCGGTGAGCGTCCGGCCGTAGGCGACGCCGAAAACCGGGGGGAAGTCGATGCTGGTGCGCGCGTTTCCGTTCTCGGAGAATCCGAAGGCCCGGGCGGCCGGGGTCAGGTTGCCGATCAAGCCGTCCCCGGAGTAATCCACGGCAATTTCCGAGCGCCAGGTGGCGGCGAGACGGTCTTTTCCGGTGATATCCCAGGTTGCGGCGAGGTTGGCCCCGAAGCCCCAGCCGTCCATGTCCGCTTCGGCGAGGGTCTCCGCCGAGACAAGGGGGGCGCCGCCGGGTGCGCCGAGCGGCGGGAAGAACTGTTTCAGGCGGAACCGCGAGTACATGAGATTCAGACCTCCGGCCACGGAGAGACTCTCGTTGACCCGGTAGGCGACGGTGGGATTGATCCGCACGGTGAGGAGTTCGCTCGAGTAGGGGACCTGGTGGCGGAGTATCCCCCCCGGAGCAAAGGCGCCGGATGGTTCCCATTCGGCCCCGAGGCCGAAGGGGACGGAGATGCCGATGCCGGAAACGATGCGCCCGCCCCCGGCGGGAAGAACCGCGTGGAGGTTCGGGAGGAATTTGAGCGGATCGTCGGATCGCGCCCGGCTTCCGTCGGCGAAATCGACTTCGTTCGTGAAGTGGACGAAGCTCGGGGCGAACAGGATCTCGGTGTCCGCGAAACCGGCAAGGTTGGCGGGGTTCTCGGTGACGGCGGTGGCGTCGTCGATGAAAGCGAACCGCCCGCCCGACTGGCCGAGCGCGTACGCTCCCGCTGCCGCGTTGCGGAAGCCCTCGGCGGAGAGGAAAAAGGGGACGAAGAGCAGAGGGGCGTACAGGAGCGGAACCGGGCGATGTTTCATAAGCGGAAAGAATTACTCCAAGGGGTTCGGGGAGAACAATATTTATCGCGGTGTTTTCGCTCGCCAAGCCGCCGGTCGCTTTCTACGAAGAAGCCGATGCCGAAGAGTATTGCCATAGTTGGAATGGGGCTGCGGTTTCCCCCCGCCTGTGACACGCCCGATGCTTTCTGGAAATTTCTTCTGGATGGGGGGGATGCGATCGCGCCGGTTCCCGCGGACCGCTGGGATCCCCGGCGTTTCTACGACGAGGACGCGGAACGCCCCGGAAAAACCTATGTGGCGAAGGGCGGGTTTCTCCGGCAGGACGTGCGGAGCTTCGATCCGATGGTTTTCGGGATTTCCCCGCGGGAGGCTTCGGGGATCGATCCGCAGCAGAGGCTTCTGCTGGAAACGGCATGGGAGGCTTTCGAGGACGCCGGACTGCCCGTGGGATCGCTGGAGGACTCCCCGACCGGGGTTTTCCTGGGGGGGTTCTGCCTCGACCACCTGTTGCAGATCGCCCAGCCGCCGAACCGTGCGTTGGCCGGGGCGCACTCGGCCACGAGCGCGTCCATGACCATCCTCGCGAACCGCCTTTCCTACGCTTTCAACCTGAGGGGGCCGAGTTTCACCCTCGATACGGCTTGTTCGTCGTCGCTGGTGGCGCTCCACTGCGCCTGCCGGGCGATCGCCGGGGGGGAGTGCTCGCTGGCCCTGGCCGGAGGATCGAACGTGATGATGCGGCCGGAGTATCCGGTGATGATGAGCAAGGGAAAGTTCCTGTCGTGGCACGGCAACTGCCGGGCCTTCGACGAATCCGGGGCGGGCTACGTCCGCGGGGAGGGGGCGGGGATCGTGGTGTTGAAACCGCTCGAGCGGGCGATGGCCGACGGGGACCGGGTGTACGCGGTGGTCCGCGGGACCGGGGTGAACCAGGACGGACGCACCTCGGGAATATCCCTGCCCAACAGCCGGGCGCAGGAAGAGTTGATGCGCGAGGTCTGCGCGCGCGCCGGGGTGGAACCCGCGCAGGTCGATTACGTTGAGGCCCACGGCACGGGCACCCAGGCGGGGGATCCGGCCGAGGCCCGCGCGCTGGACGCGGTCTTCCGGGAGGGCAGGCGTTCCGACGATCCCCTCCGGGTGGGATCGGTGAAGACCAACATCGGCCATCTCGAGGCCGCCGCCGGGGTCGCGGGGGTCATAAAGGCGGCTTTGATTCTGCGGAACCGCGGAATCCCGCGGAATCTTCATTTCCGGACTCCGAATCCCGGGATTCCCTTCGAATCGTACAAGCTCCGGGTGGTGGACGCGAACGAGGAGTTGCCGTCCCCGCGGGAGAAGCCCGTGCTTCTGGCGGGGGTGAACTCGTTCGGATACGGCGGCACCAACGCGCATGTGATTCTTTCTTCCGCGCCGGAGGTTCCGGAGGCGCCCTCCGCCCCCGATTCGGGCGCGCTGCGCCTGTTTCCGGTGTCGGCGCGGAGCCCCGAGGCGCTGCGCGAGGCGGCCGGCCGGCTGGCGTTCCAGGTGCGGCGGAACAAGGGGATGAACCTGGACGATCTCTACCACACACTGACCGAGCGGCGGTCGCACCTCGGACACCGGCTGGTGGCGGTGGCCTCGGGTGCGAAGGATCTCCGCGGGAAACTGGTGGCGGCTTCCTCCGGCGAAGAGTCGCCCGAGGTCCGCCTGGGCGGGGAAGCGGTGTCGGTTCCGGTCCGGCCGGTTTTCGTATGCACGGGGATGGGCCCGCAGTGGTGGGCGATGGGCCGGGAATTGTTCCGCGAGATGGAGGTCTGCCGCGAGGCGCTCGACGAGATCGACGAGGTGTTCGGCGCTCTTGCCGGGTGGTCGATCCGGGAGGAGATGCTCCGGGAGGAGAAGGATTCCCGGATGTCGCGGACGGAGGTGGCGCAGCCGGCGAATTTCGTGATCCAGGTCGCGCTGGCGCGTCTGTGGAGGCAGTGGGGGATCGAGCCGGCGGCGCTCGTCGGGCACAGCGTCGGCGAGGTTTCGGCGGCCTATCTGGCGGGGGTGTATTCCCTCGGGGACGCCGTGGCGGTCAGTTACCACCGGAGCCGCCTCCAGCAGACCACCGCCGGAAAAGGCGGCATGCTGGCCGTGGGCCTGTCGGAGGAGGAGGCGGGGGAGTATCTCGCGGGGGTGGAGGGGGTTTCCGTGGCCGCCGTCAACAGCTTTTCGGCGGTCACCCTCTCGGGCGGTCACGCGGGGCTGGAGACGGTCGCCGGGCGCTTGGCCGAGAAGGGTATCTTCCACAAACCCCTGCGGGTGGAGGTGGCCTACCACAGTCCGCAGATGGATCCCCTTCGAGGGGAGCTGCTGGAATCGCTCTCCGGCCTGCGGCCGCGGGCGGCCTCGCTCCCCTTGTATTCGACGGTGCTCGGCGGGCGCTCCGGGGGGCCGGAGTGGACGGCCGGATATTGGTGGGAGAATGTCCGCAACCCGGTCCGGTTCGCCGAATGCGCGGAAGCCCTCTTGAAGGAAGGCCGGTCGGTGTTCCTCGAGGTCGGGCCGCACCCCGTGCTGGGGAACTCGATTCGCGAGGTGGCCGCCGGACTGGGGTCGGCGGTGCGGCTGTTTCCCTCCCTGCGCCGGAAGGAGCCCGAAACGGCCTGTCTGCGGACGACGCTCGCCGATCTGTTTTGCGCGGGAGTCCGGCCGGACTGGAAGGCCTTGTCGGCGTCTCCGGGACGATTCGTGGATCTGCCGCGCTATCCCTGGCAGAGGAGGCCGTATTGGAACGAATCCGACGATTCGCGGATGGATCGGCTGGGGCTTCCGGGCCCGGTTTACCAGAACCAGCGGATTCGAACGGTCCGGCCCACCTGGGAGGTCGAGATCAACCGGAATTTTTTCCCGTTTCTGCCCGATCACGGCGTCCAGGGCCAGACGGTCTTCCCGGGGATGGGTTACGTGGAGGCCGCGTTGACCCTGGCTCGGACGGTTCACGGAGCCGGTCCGGCCGTGTTGCGCGATGTCGATTTCGAGAAGTTTCTGATCGTCGATCCGGCCAGGATCCAGAATCTGGTTTCGATGATCGATCCGGCGACCGGAGCCTTCGAGATCGGCAGCCGGTTCCCGGGCGAGTCCGGCGAGGTCGAGCGCCACGCCAGAGGCCGCGTGACCGGGAGGCCGGAGGGAGGGGAAGCGCCCGCGTTCGACCTGGAGGCGGCCCGCCTGAAGTGCCCCAAGCCCCTTTCCCTCGAAGCGCTCTACGAGAAACTGCAGCGGCGGGGCCTTCACTACGGGCCGTCCTTCCGACCGATCGAGGCGATTTCGACGGGGCGGGGGTGTTTCTTCGCGGAGTTGCGGACCGGGGACGGCGACCGCAACGCCGAGGGCCACGTGATGCATCCGACCCTCCTGGACGCATGCCTGCAACCGCTCCTGTACATCGCGAAAAGGGACCGGCTTTTCGTCCCCAACGGGATCCGGAGGCTGCGGTTTTTCGGTGCTTCGGGGAGCCGCTTTTTCGCTTTCGGCACGCTTCTGAAACAGACCCCGACCGCCCTCGAAGGCGAGGTGTGGCTGGCGGACGAATCCGGCCGGGCGGTCGCGGTGGTCGAGAACATGACCTGCCAGGCGATCGATTCGGAGGGGATCTTCGAAGAGAAGCCGTTGTCCTACCTGCCGCAATGGCGGGAGGAGCGGCTGGACGGGCCGGAGCCCGCATCCCCCCCGGCGCCGGACCTGGTCCTCGGCTTCGAGGGCTTGTCGGACCCGGGGATCCACGGGTCGTTCGAGGAAGCGGGCGCGGTCTCCCGCCTCATCGATTCCGGAACGGGCGATCCGGAGGTCATCCGGCGGACGCTCGCCGAGAGCCTGCCCCGGGGAGGGGCTGTTCTCTCGACGATCGGAACCGTCTTGTCCGATGATCCTGGATACGAGGAGATCCTCGCCGCCCATCAGGCGTTCCTGACACTCATCCGCGCGCTGCAAACCCTGCCGGGACCGTGGGATCTGACGGTTTTGACGAGGCGGGCCCAGCCCTCCGCGCGCCGCGGGAGACCGAACCTCGCGGCGGCGGCGTTGCCCGCCCTGGGGACACTGGCGGCCAACGAATGCCGCTCCCTCCGGTTCCGCGCGATTGACCTCGACGGCGGGGATGGACCCGCGGCCGTGCGGTTGGTGGGAGCGGAGATGGCGGCCGGAACGCTCGGAGAGATCGCCATCGAGGCGGGCGCGCGCTTTTCGCGCAGGCTGAGGAAGGCCTTCCCGGAGCCGGCGGCGGTCGAGCTGGAGCGGGCGCCCGTGGACGAGCCGGTCGAAATGGTGCAGGGGACCGGAAACCGGATCGCAGGCATCGGGTTCCGGCGGTGCGGTCGGGCGGAGCCCGGAGAGGGCCGGGTGGAGATCCGCATGGAAGGGGCGGCCCTGAACTTCAAGGACTATCTGAAAGCGGTGGGACGCCTGGGATCGCTCGCGACACGGGGGACTTATTTCGAGGAGGTGATCGGCATGGAGGGTGTCGGCACCGTGCTGCGGACCGGTCCGGGGGTGACGGAGTTTTCCGCCGGGGACCGGGTGGTCGGATTCGTTCCGCGGGCCTTCCGCTCCCATGCGCTCGCGGAAGCGGGCCTGCTGGCGAAAGCACCGCCGGGATCCGGCCTGGAGGCGGCGGGGATCACCGTCGTCTATCTGACGGCGGTCCACGCTTTGGAACGGATCGCGGGCCTGCGGGCCGGGGAACGGGTGCTGATCCACCAGGCGGCCGGCGGCCTCGGGCTCGCCGCGATCGATGTCGCCCGCGCGGCCGGCGCGGAGATCCATGCCACGGCGGGAAGTCCGGAGAAGCGGGATCTGCTTCGGTCCATGGGGATCGGGCATGTGTACGGATCGAGGGACCTTATGTTCGCGGATGCCATCGCGGAGAACACGGCAGGAGAGGGGGTCGATGTGGTGCTGAGCGCTCTCGACGGTCCGGCGCAGCACGAGAGCCTGGCGCTCCTCCGCTCCGGTGGTCGCTTCGTCGAGGTCGGCAAGAGGGATATTCTCGAGAACACCGGACTGCCCCTGCGGGCCTTCAACCGCAACATCATCTTCGCCTCGGTGGACGTTGACCGGCTGATCCGGGAAAGGCCCTCCTACATCCGGGAGTTGCTCGCGGAGATCGTCGGGCGGATGGCCGCCGGGGATCTCCGGACCGGATCGCCGGCGGTGTTCCCGGCGGAGCGTGTGCGGGAGGCCTTCGAGGAGATGGGCCGCGGGCGGCACACCGGGAAGATCGTCGTCGATTTCCGTTCCGGGGGGGTGGACGTGCCCGCCTCCGGGCGGCTTCCCGGGCGGATCCGCGCCGACGGGGCCTATCTCGTGACCGGCGGCACCTCGGGGTTCGGTTTGGAGACGGCCAAGTGGCTGTCCCGTGAGGGCGCCGGGCGCATTGTGCTGCTGAGCCGCCGCGGCATGGCCGCCGAAGGGCTGGCCGAGGTGCTCTCCGTGCTGGAGGACGAGGAGACGGACGTCGTGGTCGAGACGGGCGATGTGACCGATCCCGCCGCGCTGGGCCGCGTGGCCGTGCGCCTGTCGGGGGACGGCTTCCGCCCGGCGGGCATCGTCCACGGGGCGATGGTTCTGGACGACGCGGCTCTGCCGGAGATGACCCCGGAACGATTCGAGAAAGTGATGAGACCGAAGGTGGCGGGCCTGCTGGCGATGGTCGAACATCTCCCCTGCGCGGAGTTGGATTTCCTCGTGTGCTACTCTTCGGTTTCGGCGCTGATCGGAAACCGCGCCCAGGCGAACTACGTCGCGGCGAACGCGCTTCTGGACGCGATGGTCCACGATCTGCGCCTCCGGGGAGTTCCCGCCCTGTCCATCAACTGGGGCGCCCTCGCTGAGACGGGCGTGGTGGCGCGCTCCGGCGATCTCGGGGGCATCCTCGAATCGGCCGGAGTCCGCGGGCTTTCGAACCGGGAGGCCCTCGGTTTCCTCGCCCGGGCGCTCGCCGCCGACATCCCCCATGCGGCGGCCTTCGCGGTGGATTGGGACCGGTGGAAGGAAAGCCATCCCGCCCTCGCCGGAGACAGCCGCTTCCGGGAGCATGTCGAAGGTTCCGGGGGAGGGGAGGAGGATCCCGTTCTCGCCGGATTGCGGGCGGAACTGGAGCCGCTTTCGGCCGATGAGAGGGCCGCTCGGGTCGAGCGACGCCTGGCGGAGGGGCTTTCGACCGTGCTGAAGATTCCCGGCGACCGGATCCAGTCCGATTCCAAACTGAGCGAGATGGGGGTCGATTCCCTTCTGCTGCTGGAATTGAGCCTCGAGCTGAAGGGGCGGACCGGCGTTTCCATACCGGCCATGGAGTTTCTGAAAGGCCCGAGCTTGCGCGATCTCTCCGCCCTGGTGATCGCCCGCGCCCTTCCCGGCGGGGGCTGACGCACTTCTTCGATTTTCGGCCTTCTCAACCGACCGGACCTCCCTTTACTCTCCCACCGATCAGCATTCTTCGTGGAACAGACCATATCAGGAATCGACAGCGTCGTATCCTTCCGCAACAGCCAGGGGCTGCCCGGCAGGGGGACGCTCGTCCACATCACACGTTCGATGGCCGTCTTCGAGGTGTACAATCCATTTTCGATCATCCAGTTGAGCGAGGTGCTCCAGGAGATCACGATCTCCAGGGGGGAACGGGTCATCTACCGCGGAAAGGGGGTGGTCACCAGCATTGTCACGACGGGCCTCATGACGATCGTCTCCTCCACCTTCACGGATTCGTGGAAGGATCCCGGAGCCCTGCGCCCGGGGAAGAGCCTCGAGAAGGAAATCGAGGATTTCATCGGAGGCTGGGAGAAAGGGCATAATCTCGCCCCGGCCTATCAGCTCATCGTCAACAAGATGGGGAATTTTCTGGCGGAAATCAGCCGGTGGATCGAGGAAGTGGAGGTCGCCCTGCTGGAGGACTCCCGCCGGACCGAGGAGAATCGCGAGCAGTTCAAGCAGTCGGTCGAACGACCGGTGAAAACCAAAATAGGAACCTTCTTGCGGATGTTCGAGGAGGAGGCCCGCAAGATCCCGCCGGAAGAGGTCGGTCTCTACAAGGCCTTCGCCCGGCGCGAACTCCACCCGTTCATACTCTGCGCTCCGTTCGCCCATCGCACGTATTCGAAGCCGCTGGGCTACGCCGGCGACTACGAGATGGTCAACATGATGCTCCAGGAGTCGCCGGTCCGGGGGAACAACACCTACGCCCGGATTTTCAACGAGATCCAAACCAACGCCGCCGCCTGCTTCGCGCACCGGAACCGGATCGATTTTCTCCAGGCCCGCCTCGAATCCGAGGCCGGGCGGGTGCAGTCCGGGATGAGGGTTTGCAACATTCTGAACGTCGGCTGCGGGCCGGCCGTCGAGGTGCAGCGCTTCATCCGCGCGAGCGACCTGTCGGAGGAATGTGTCTTCAACCTGATGGATTTCAACGAGGAAACCCTCGAATACACTTCGGGCCGGGTGGCGGAGGCGGTCGCCGAATCCGGCCGGGAGCCGGTCGTGAAGTTCATCCGGCGTTCGATCGACGAGCTGTTGAAGGACGTGCACGACAACAAGGAGGAAACCGTGCCGACCTATGATCTGGTCTATTGCGCCGGTCTTTTCGATTACTTCCCGGACAACGTCTGCCGCAATCTGGTTTCGCTCTATTACCGGTGGGTCAAACCGGGCGGATTGCTCGTGGCGACGAACGTGACCCCCCGCAACCCCGACCGGCACACGATGGAGCACCTTCTCGAATGGTATCTGATTTATCGCGACGAGGAAACCATGCGATCCCTCGCTCCGCCCGGGAGTGATCCGGTCGTCGAGACCGATGAGACCGGAGTGAATGTGTTTCTGTCGATCCGCAAGCCGTGAACGGGGTCCCACAGTCGGCCGATCCCGCGATTCTGGAAGCCTATCGCGGAGCCGACTTGCGGAGGAGAATCAGCCGGCTGCGGGTCGCCCTGGTTTTTCCGGTGGTCTTCTTTCCGCCGGGAGCGTTGATCGACCTTCTGGTCTATCCGGAGCTGGCGCGGGAGCTGCTGTGGATCCGGATTCTCGTCGCCCTGGTCTCGGGGCTGCTGCTCTTCTTCGTGCGTCCGGCCGCGCCCCGGCCCCGTATCGTGGCCCTGGGCGTCGGGGCCGCGCTGCTCGACATCGCCACGTTCTGCCTGATGGTCTATCTGACGGAGGGCGCGGCCTCGCCCTACTACGCGGGGATCAATCTGATCATTCTGGGTCTGTCGGTGCTCATGCCCTGGAGCGTGTGGGAGACCGCCTTCGTCTGCTCGGCGGCTTTGGCTCTCTACGTGGCGGCGTGCCTTCTCGCCGGAGACGCCCTCGGGAGCGGGCTGCGGCCGGTTTTTTTCAACAACTCCTTTTTCATTCTGATCACCGGTTTGATCTGCGTGGTCTCCTCGCGCATCCAGTCCCGCGCCCGGTTCGAGGATTTCCGTCTGCGGCACCAGCTCGACCTCCAGAACCGGGAACTGCAGGCCCTCGACCGGCTCAAGACGAATTTCTTCTCCAACGTGACCCACGAACTGCGGACGCCGCTGACCTTGATTCTCGGGCCTGTGGAAACGGTCCTGAAACGGACGGAAACCCTCGACCCGAAGATACACGAGAACCTGTTGCTGGCCCAACGCAACTCCCTCCGGCTCCTGAAGTTGATCAACGACCTCCTGGACCTCACCCGGATGGAACAGGGGGACGACATCCTTTCGCCGCGCCGGATCAAAGTCGCTTCCTATCTCGCCGGAATCGTCGATTCGGTCCGCCACCTCGGGTTGGCCAAGGGTGTTTCCGTCCGGGTGGAGGAGGGCGATCCCGGAGCGGTGGTCTCGGCCGATCCCGCCCGGCTCGAAAAGGTGGTTCTCAATCTCCTGACCAACGCCATCAAGTTCACCCCGGACGGAGGCCGCGTCACCGTGGCGTGGGAGCAGGACGCCGACCACCTTTCCATCGTGGTTTCCGACACCGGCGTTGGAATCGGGGAGGCGGATCTCCCGCGGATTTTCGACCGGTTCTACCAGGTTTCGGGAGAGGCCGGCTCGCCGGCGCAGGGCGTGGGAATCGGTCTCGCCCTCGCGAAAGAGCTGGTGGAGCAGCACGGCGGGGAACTGCTCGTCGCAAGCGGGGCGGGCCGGGGCTCGCGCTTCACCGTCCGCCTGCCGCGGGCGGACGCCGCCGGCGCGGAGGCCCTCCCCCTGGAGACCCGTTCCGAACCCCCCGGCGCCGAACCCTTCCTCGAGGCGTTCCGCTCCGCCGACCGCACCTTCGTCAACCGCTCCACCGCGACCGACGAGGTGCGCGTTTCCGGTTCGGGGAAGTTCACGGTTCTGGTGGTCGAGGATGAGCCGGATGTCCTGCGCTATATCACGGGATTCCTCGCCCAAGACCACCGCGTCGTCCAGGCGGGGGAGGGCCGGGAGATCGAGAAACTGATCGACGAGTTCGAACCGCACCTGATCCTCCTCGACTGGATGCTGCCCCACCGGGACGGCCTTTCCATCTGCCGCGATCTGCGCTCCGACCCCGCCCATGCCGACCGGAAGATCGTCATCCTCACCGCGCGGATCGACGACGGGTCGAAGCTGGAGGCCCTGCGCGCCGGTGCGGACGACTTTCTCCTCAAGCCGTTCAGCAGCGTCGAGCTTCTCACGCGGATCGAGAATCTCCTCCGCTCGGGGGAACTCCAGCGGGACTTGCGGGACCGCAACAGGGAGCTTCGCGAAACGCTGGAGAAACTGGAAAAGACGGAGTCGCAGTTGATCCAAAGCGAGAAGATGAACGCCCTCGGTTCGCTCTCGGCCGGCCTGCTCCACGAAATCAACAATCCGCTCAACTACGCGTTTTCGGGGATCCAGCTTCTCGAACTCGACGCGGACCGCCTGGACGGGGATGTGCTCGAGACGGTGGGCGACATCCGGGAGGGAATCCAGCGGGTGATCGATGTGATCCGGGACCTCAAGACCTTCGCCTATCCCGAGACGCCCGGCCAGCGCTCGACGTTTCCAGTGCGGGAGGTCTTGGACGCCGCCCGGAAGATCGCCAGCCGGGAACTGGACGGCATTCTCATCGAGGAGGATATCCCCGGTGATCTGTCCATCGACGGACAGAAGACCCAGTGGATCCACGTCTTCATCAACCTCCTGTCGAACGCCGGAAAGGCCCTCCGCGCGGACCCGCCGGAAGACGGCCCCCGGGTTCGATTGGAGGCGCGGCGGGAGGACGGGAAGACCGTTCTCCGGTGCGAGGACAACGGGCCGGGAATCCCCGCGGAGATACGCAAGCGGATTTTCGACCCCTTTTTCACGACCCGCGACGTCGGAGAGGGAATGGGAATGGGGCTTTCCATTTGCCGGACGATCGTCGAGAATCATGGAGGTCGGATCGAAGTGGAATCCGTCGTCGACCGGAAAACCGTTTTCACCATAATTCTTCCCGAACCCAGATGAACGAAGAAAATCAACAATCCCTTCCCGGCATCCTGTATGTGGACGACGAAGCAAAGGCCTTGAAGTATTTCGAAAAGGCCTTCGGCCGGGATTACCGCGTCTGGACCGCGGAGAGCGCCGCCGCGGGATTGGAGATCCTCGGCAGGGAGGAGGACAACCTGGCCATCGTCGTATCCGATCAGCGGATGCCCGGCACGACGGGGGTGGAGTTCCTCTCGGAGGTCCGCGCCCTTTCCCCCGACAAGATCCGCATTCTGACCACCGCCTACTCCGATCTGGACAGTGCGATCCAGTCCGTGAACCAGGGGCGGATCTATCAGTATGTGGTCAAGCCGTGGGACCTGGGGGATTTGAAGATGGTCCTCCGCCGGGCCTGCGATTTCCACAGTATCCTCACCGAGCGGAACCATTTGATGTCGCTCAAAATGAGCACCTTCCAACGGATCGTGCTCGCCGACCGGACGAAGACGCTGGTTCTTCTGGGCCGGACGATGGATCCAAGCCGGGGGGACCGCCTGCTCGCGGCCGTGCATACGATGATCCGGGCGCTCCCGTCCTCCGTCGAGGCGAATCCCGCCCGGGCCGGAGGGGCGTTCGTCCGGGGTGGATTGCGCGACCTCCTGCGCCAGGAACGCGAGGCCCACCAGAAAATCATCGATTTCTGGATCAGCTGCGGGGATGGCTTTTCCGAGGTTCTCGAAAGGGTGGTGGAGCGCTTCCGGACTGGTTCGGGGGGATGCGGGCCGTTCCTGTGCGAGATCGAAACGACGGGGGCGGAGACCCGGATCGCGGCTCGGACGGACCGGGAGTCCTGGGCGGCGGTGCTTCAATCCCTGTTCGGGGTTCTCATTCAACCGGATCCTTCCGAAACCGCGCTGGATTTCCTCTGGCTCCTGGCCCGGGCCGCGGAAGGCGGAGGCGCCCCCGTCACGATCGCGGGGAACGATGGCTCCGGCGAAACGCAGATACGGTTTTCGCCGGAGGCTCCCGAAGCGGTTTCCGGACTCGAGGAAGGTCTGGCCCTGCTCTACGACCGCTGGGATTCGGCTTCCCTCGGATCGTGACAATTCTGTGGAAGAATCGCGCACCATGACCATGCCTTTCCAAACCTCCCCGACGGTTCTGTTCGTCGACGACGAGACCAAATCGCTCGCCATGTTCGAACGCGCGTTCGCCCGGGAGTTTCCGGTTCGCACCGCGGCATCGGCCGAGGAGGGGCTCCGCATTCTCGGCGGCCGCGGGGCGGATATCGGTGTGGTGATCGCCGACCACAGGATGCCGGAGCAAACCGGAATCGAATTCCTCCGGAAGGTCCGCCACCTCTTCCCCGAAAAGGTGAGGTTGCTGACCACCGCCTACACGGAGGTCGAGACCCTGATCGGAGCCATCAACGACGGGTCGGTTTACCGTTTCATCGCCAAACCCTGGGATATCCGGAAACTGGGGGAGGAAATCGCATCCGCCCGCGAAAGCTACCGCCTGTCGTCCGACGAGCGCGAGTTGCTCACACGCCGGATGGAGGATCTCAGAGCCGCGCTGCTCGACGAGAAAGTCGCGGAGATCGGACGCGTGGCGATCGGGTTGAGCCATTACGTGGACAACGCGCTTTGTCCGTTCGATCTCCTGATCGCGAAACTCCGGGACAATCTCGGCGCGCGGGGGAACGATGCCTCCCTTCTGGATTTTCTCGACCGGATCCGGGAGCACATCCGGGTGACCTCCGAAAACATCTCCCACCTCCGCATGGTCGATGCCCCCCTGGAGCCGGATCGACTCGAAAGGATCGATCTGGTCGAACTCTTCGAGGAGTGCCTCCGCCGCAACGGGGAGTTTTGCCGAAGCAAACGGATCCGGTTTGATCGCGAACCCGCGGGCTC
Organism: Puniceicoccaceae bacterium; assembly: GCA_046541615.1. GTDB lineage: Bacteria > Verrucomicrobiota > Verrucomicrobiia > Opitutales > Puniceicoccaceae > Puniceicoccus. Next base: position 2,348 of record JBKHCX010000013.1, on the reverse strand, counting down.
TCCCGCCGTGGTCACCGGTGACCGCGCCCGGCTGACCGATTTCTTCCAGTTCATGATAGCGGAGGAGATCGTCTCCCTGCGGGCCGGATCCGTCGTTCGCGTCGAGATCGGCCCCCGGAGCGGGGGCGGAGTCGATGTGGCGTTCGAAGACGACGTTCCACCGGCCCCCCGGGCTTCCGCCGCCGATTTCCTTTACCCCTTCAATGTGCGGAGCGCCAATCCCCGGAATTTCGGGGTGTTTCTCGTCTGCGCCTATTTCCAGGTGCGGATCCATGGTGGAGTCGTCCGGGCGAGCGAGCCGGCCGGTTCCGGGATCCGCTTCGCGTTCCATCTGCCGGCGTTCCCTCCGTTCGGCGGACGCGGTCGGGCTTCCCGGCCGGAAAAGGAAGAGTCGCCTCGGAAGGAAGTTTCTGATTGAGAGAGTCAAGAACTGGAAATGAACGGCAAAACGGGCAGAATTCTCGTCGTCGACGACGAGCCGCTGATGCGGGATACCCTCGAGTTGGGGCTCGGAGGGACTTTCGAGGTTTCGAAGGTCGCTTCGGGCGGAGAGGCGCTCGCTCTGGCGAGGGAGACGAGCTTCCCCGTCGTGGTGCTGGACCTCCGCATGGAGGGAATGGACGGGATCGAGACATTGAAAGAATTGCGGAAAGTGGATCCGAATCAGAAAGTGATCCTTCTGACCGCGCACCAGTCGGTGGAAACCGCGATCGATGCGGTCAACCTGGGTGCCTTCAATTATCTGACCAAGCCCTGTGATCTCGGCTATCTGAGAAAGCTCGTCCAGAGTGGCTTCCGCCTCTACGAAGAGGAGAAGACCCGGAAGGAGGAATTGCGGAAACATCTTCTCGAGGCCCACGACGAGCTTCTCTCGGTTCTCTGCCACGAATTCAACACACCGCTCAACGCGCTCATCGGCTTCGCCGGGTTCCTCTCCGAGGAATCGGCCGCCCCGGAGCACCGCGAGATGGCCCGCTATATCGAGAAAAGCGGAAAGCGCCTGCACGAGGTTTTCGTGGAGATCATGGATTACATCAACAGCCGGGAGCGCCCGTCGGTGGAACGCAGGGACGTGTTCTCGATCCGCGCGCTGGAGGAGTGGATGACCGGGAGAGAATTCCCGTGCAGGGCCCATCTCATCTTCAGCGGCGCGGAGGACACCGCATCCGCCCGGTTTTACGGACCTTTCCAATCGTTGAAGATCATCTTTTCCAAGATCGCCCGGGCCGGGCGGGGCGACGACCGGGACATGTCGATCATCGCCTGGTTGCGGCGGACGGATTCCGACAGGCGGATGCATTTTCAAATCCAGGATTCCGGCCTCCGGGATCTGCTGGAGTTCGCCGGTTCTCCGGAGGCGCTTTTTTCCCCATACGCGACCGCCAGTCTGAGCCTCACCGGGGAGAGCCGCGGCCTGGGTCTCCACCTGGCCACGTGCCGGAATATCGCCGAGTCCGCCGGTATTTCTCTCAGATGCGAACGGACTCCCCTGGGAGACGTGGGAATCCGCCTGGAAGTGCCGGTGACCCCTTTGCCGGATGACAGCCCGCCGGATGGGCCGGATCGGGCGGACCCGCCCGGCGTCTGATCCGCGCGAAGCTCTGCAACCGGATGAGACGGTTTCCGGGAGACCCTTGATTCTACGTCGCAAGGACCGATGGGTGTCCCGGCTTTTTTGGCCAGGCGTGCATCAGTTGCTGGAGGAGTTGATCGAGCCGGGCCGGGAGGAGATCGCCTGGGCCGATGTGGCGGCGGTTTTGACCGTGGGCAAGTTCTGCGGGCAGGCCTCGGAGTTGGGCATCGCCGAGAACTGGTATGCGCGCACGGCCCTGGAGGATCTTTGCGGCATCCCGGTGGAGTCGGTCAACGACGACCGGCTCTACCGGGCTCTGGACAAGGTGGGAGAGCACAAGGACCGCCTTTGCCAGCATCTGATGGAGCGTTACCGGGACTGGTTCGGGGTGAGCTTCGAGTTTTTGCCCTACGACGTGACGAGCACCTGCTTCGAGGGACAGGCCCTCGGCAACGGGAAGGCCGCCCGCGGCTACAGTCGCGACTCGCGCGGGGACTGCGCAAGCAAGTGTGCATCGGCCTGGTCTGCACGCAGGAGGAGGTCGACTGGACGGACGTGGAAAACGGCGTGGAAGCCCGGCTGGTCGAGCATCCGGACGGGGATGCAGGCTAGCCCGACTTGGCCGATTCGGGGCTGAAAACGACATAAGTCATTGATAAATCGTCAAAGGTCTCCACCACAGTGTTCCCGGGAGGATTTGTCTGAGTTTCCGGGAGTTTCCGGGACACCCATTATTTGATTTCCGGGTGGGTTTCCGGGAGGGTTTCCGGGAGGG
>JBKHCX010000012.1:0-27972 GCA_046541615.1 Puniceicoccaceae bacterium | reverse complement strand
CTGCATCCGGAACAGGATCCCCCAACGGCATTCGCCGCCAGGCCACCCGGAACACCGTAGCACGCCGACGAAGTCGGTGTGACCACTGGATTCGCAATCGTTCGTGTGACCGTATGCTTTTGGCCCGGAACACACCCCTGTCCCCTCCCTCAATATCACTCTTCCGCGTGCCTCTGTCATTGCAAAGGAAACATCTGTTGACCCTCCGCTCTTTGTCACAGAATTTTAGGAATTTTCATGGCTGTCCTTTTTTGAGGCCGTGTGAATCGAAGGATCCGGAACGGGCTCCCTCAACGGCGTTCGCCGTCGAGCTACCGGAGGATCGTTCCCCCAACCCGAAACGCCGTAGCACGCCGACGAAGTCGGTGTAACCGCTGCATCCGGAACAGGATCCTCCAACGGCATTCGCCGCCAGGCCAACCGGAAACGCCGTAGCACGCCGACGAAGCCGCCGTTCCTACGATCCGCCCCCGAATCCGACGATTTCGATGGTGATGATGGAGGGAAGGTTCCGCTGGGCCGCGGCGTCCGCATCCTGCCCGGAACCGAATTCACTGGCTTCGGCGCTGGCGGCGCCTGCGGCCGAGGCGGCGGCCCCCATCGCGCCGATGTTGGGTCCGCTGACGACCGGGGCGGTCGGCACGCCCGTGCTCCCGCCGGCGACCTGGATGTTGGAGGCGTTCAAGACCTGAGTGGCGGCGATGTTGAGGTTGCCCGCCACGCGGATCCCGGCGTCTCCGGCATCGACCACCCCCTCGGGTGCGATCAAGTCCACGTCGCCCGCCTCGACGCCTTCGACCGTCTGCAGGACGCCGATCCCCCCGCCGGTCGCCAACCCCGAGAGGTCCGTCTCGACGGTCGCGGTTTGGGTGTCGATGATCACGCGGGTCGGCGGGGCGGACTGGACCGTCTTGGCGGCGGATCCGGCGGCGATGTCACCGGTGGAAGACCAAATGATCTCGTTTCCGCCCCGGAGTGTGAAGATCCGGGAAGTCCCCACGGTCACGCTGCCATCGGTGAAGATATTGATGTTCCCCCCGCGTTCGGTCAGGATGCCCTGGTCGGGCGGTTGGTCGTCGATCGGGAACCCGACGAACAGCTCGCCCCCGGGGGCGAACAGGCTGATGTCGCCCTCGGCGGCGGTCTTGATCAGGCGCGAAGTCAGGGAGATGTCGCCGTCGTAGGCGGAGCCCGGGAAGAGGGTCTCGATGGCGAGAAAGCCCGTGGCATAGGTGCCGGTGCTCGCGGCGGTCGGGTCGTTGAAATCGCGCCCGGAGTCGCGGAGCACGCGGTAGAAGATCTCGAGGGCGAGACGGGCCCGCTCCGCCCCGCCCAGGGTCTGGAATTGCGCGTAGGTGTCGCCTCCCTGGAGATCTTCCGGCAGGAGGGATTCCAGCTCCGGCAGGTAGCGTTCGGAGAACTCCGACCCGGGGGCGAGGAAGGTCGATTCAAAGCCGGCGAAGTCGAGTCCGGAACCGTCCAGACCGAGGGCGACCTGCCCGAGCCCGGCCCCCCCGATGATATCGGCGCCGTCGGAGGGGAGAAAGGGATTGCGCAGGTTGCCGACACTGGTGATCCCTTGGGCGGTGCCGTCGTTCCGGGTCGGTCCGATCCCGAGGTCGAGGTTCCGTCCGGCCAGAACGAGCAGGGAACCGGGGCCGCCGATCTGAACGTCGCCGGCTCTCGGTCCCTGTTGGGCGGCGGGAAGGTTCCCGTCGGCATTCGCCTGGACCCGCAGGTCGGAGTTGGGGGCGTAGAGGTTGACATCGCGGCCGGCGGAGACGACCGTGCTGTCCGAATCCGCCAGATTCTGGATGTAGAAGGCCACGTCGGAGACGTTGCGCCCGGCCAGTATCCGCGTCGGCTTGGGGGCGAAAAGCGTGAGGCCGGAGAGGCTCCCGGAACCGGCGTAGATGCGCATCGGTTCGTTGTCGCCGCGGTGAGCCGGGGTGGTGCGGTGGAGGGCCCGCTGCCGCTGCAGGCCGACATCGAGCGAACCGGACTCGTCGAAGAGCGCGTCGGTCGGCAGCACGAAATTCCCGGTGGCGTTGTTGAGCGAGATGCTGTCCGGGTTGGAGAGCGTGGAGCGGTAGGCGAACGGGCGGGTCGGATCCGGAATGCCGGAGGGATCGGCGTCGGAAAGATTGATCCGGGCGGTGCTCCAGACGACCGTGTCGCTGCCGGGGCGGATCACCGAGCTGATCCCGCTCGGGATGAAGGCGTTTACGTTGTCGCGCGCCAGCAGCTCCACATTGCCCCGGGCGGTGGGAAAGAGGTTGAAGGTTCCCGCCAGGTTGATGTCGCCGCCGACCGAGAAGACATCAAGGTCACCCGGGTAGAGCGTGGCCGCCTGGTCGAAGGGCTGGAGGGAGGTTTCGCTGACCCGGAGCCAGGGCTGGCGGAAGGCGGCGGTCCCGCTGCCGAGGCCGAGCAGGTTCTGCTCCCGCATCCATGCGGCCAGCACGTTGGTGGGACTCGCGGAGGAGGAGGAGACGATGGAGTTGCGGAGCGTGACATCCCCGCGCATGGCCTGGACGTGGAGTGAGCTGTCCTCGCCGTAGGTCGTGAAATAGGTCTTGTACCAATACCCGTTCGTCTGGCCTCCGGGGAGGATGAAGGGATTGGCGACGGGTCCGAGCAGGACATCGCCTCCGGCCCTTACGTCGAAGGAGGAGCGCCCCATGAAGAGCGTGGTGGGCAACCAGGTCTGTTCCGGCTCGTAAACCGGGTTGTTCAGACTGCGGAGGATTCCCAGCGAGGGGGAGCGGGTCTTGTTGGTGGTGACGTCGCCGCCGGCGACGAGCCGTCCCTCGCCCCGTTCGACATAATAGATCCCCCCGCTCAGGTCGCCCCGGGCGGAGACGGACAGATCCCCGCCGCCGATTTCGACGAGTCTGTCGGCGGAGGGAGCGCCGGAGGGCATGCGGGCGTTGGTGGGTACGACCGCGTCGATGTTGGCGATGTCGCCGCCCGCCTCGAGAGCGACGTTTCCGCCCCCGAGCGCCCCGACCGACTGGAAGAAGTTGCTGAAGTTGACCCACCAGGTGGTGGAGGCCTCCGGGTCGGCGATCCCGAGGGGGAATCTCCCGATATTGATGGCGCCGGACTCGCCGCTCGAGTCATAGAACCCGCGGCGATGGAGCCAGTTCGAGGGGATCTGGCGGCTGGAGTCTTCGAGCAGGTTCCCGAGATTGTCGCGGGTGAAGCGCCCCATATCCCCGCCTGCGACGATCCTCACGTTCCCCCCGGCCATGGAATACTGCGCCGGATAGACTTGCTGGAAAGCCCCGAGACCTCCCTGCGAGGGGGAGTTGCCGAAGAGGTTGCTGACAACCGGAAGGCTGAAATCCCCCTCGGTGAAGAGCGTGCCGGGGTCGGGAACCGCCGTCCCGGCGGTGTAGAGGGAGGCGAACGGATTGAGGAGCCGCAGATCGCGGCCGACGTTGACGTCCAGATCGCCCGAACCCGTCCGGATCACCTGGAAGTTGTTCTCCACCACCGAGCTGGTGAGGGCGCCCGTTCCACCCGAGGCGATGGCCTGGCCCGCGTTCTTGCCCAGGAGCAGATTCCCCTTGTCGGCCGCGAGGTTCTCCGGGGCGAGGACCCTGCGGAAATCGGCCGCGGAAAGGTCGGATCCGGCGGTCAGGCGGAGGTCGTAGCTCTGGGAGTTGGCGGGCAGAAGCGGGTTGTGGGCGGTCAGCGGGGCGAGCCAGAGGCTGCCGCCGCCGGAGAATCCATCGCTGAGAGCGTTGAAGAAGACGAGATCGCCGGCCGCCCGGAGAGTGAGGACACCCGGAGCGGAGAGCGGGCCGAAGCGGTTCGAGGCCAGGTTCCAGTCCGAGGAGGCCGGGGAGGTGGCCGTGCCCAGGGTGAGATCGCCGGTCCGGTTGATGATCTCCGCGCCCGGCCGGAAAACGATCCGCCCGGCAAGGGTGGGATCCGCAGCGGTGATCCGGTTGAGCATCGAGGTGTACGAGGCGGGGGTGGAACCGGCGGCGCCGAGAAAGGTGTTCCCGCTGGCGAGAACCTGGTTGCGGACCGCGGAGGTGATCTCGCCGGTTCCGGTCAGATCGATGAGGGTGAAGCCCTCGATGCCGATCCGGGAACCGCCCCGGATGGTTCCGGCGATCGGATCGACCCGCAGGTCGGTGCCCGATCCATCCATCGGCGCCCGCAGGTCCAGGGTGCCTTCGAAGCGCCCCGCCGCCGCGCTGGACGCGGTGTTGGCGCCGACCCGGAGGTCTATGGTCGAGCCGGAGCCGATGGTCACGAAGCCGGCTGGATCGATCATGCCGTCGATGGGAAGGCCGGCCTCCAGCGAGACGGACCCCCCCTTGCCCGCGCTGTCGAACCCGGTTGCGGAAACGTCGAGCAGCGAACCGGACTCCAGGACGACACCGCCCGAGGCGAGGAGATCGATGGACCCCCCCGTGGCGCCGCTGGCGTCAACCGTTCCGGAGACGAGGATCGATCCGGTGTCGGCGGAGACCCGGTAGTTCCGGGATACCGGCGCGCCGTCGATGAACACGTTCCCGGTGCGGATCCGGTAATCGCGCGAACGGGTGAACCCTCCGGTGTTGAGGATGGCGTCGAGCGAAGCGAGGCTGCCCGCCGGGATAGCGCCCGCGTCCAGCGCGAAGCGCCCGGCCGTCCGCCCGGACCCGATGATCGTTCCGCCGGGCACGAATTCCCCGAGCGGCGCGAGAATTCCCAGATCTCCGGCCGCCGACTCGGCCGGATCCCCCGCAAGAGAAACGTGCGAGCCCGCGCCGAGAACGACATCCCCGGTGCGGCTCTCCAGGGTGATCCGGCCCGCATCGGTGTGGCGGACCTGATCGAAGAAGGTCCGGGCGGAACCGGAGAAGTCGAGCAAAGCGTTGCCGGCCGTGCCGACGAGGATGTCTCCCGAGGTGGCGAGCGCGGCGAGGCTGCCGCTCGGCAGGCGGATCGCGGTGTCGATGGAGATCGCCGCCCCTTCGAGCGTCAGCGCCGAGCCGAGACTGCTGTCTTCCGAAGCCGCCGCGCCACCACCGGGATCCGTTAGGACCAGGTTCCCTCCGGCCGCGATCCGCTGCTCGGTTCCGGAGGAGACGATCACGGGAGTGCGCAGCGCCAGGTCTCCGAGGGCCTCGACGCCTCCAGTGCCGGTGAGAAGCGCCCGGCGGGAAGCCATGATCTCAACATCGGAGAAACTCTGGACCTCGACGACCCCGTCGCCGAGCTGGAAGGTGGAGGAATCGACGGAGAGCGTCCCGGAGAGAGCGCCGGAAGCGGCCGGCGCGGGGTTTCCGGCCGGGTTCTCGAACAGGACGGTATCGGCGCGAAGGGTGACCGGCCCGGTGTTGTTGAAAGCGCGGAAGGCGGGCGTGCGGAAGGCCAGAAGGCCGAAGCGGTCCGCCCCGAAGGTTCCGGTCCCGTAGAAATCGATCGACGAATACCCGAGCAAGGCCACCTCGCTGACGGATCCGAGGATGGATTCGACCGCATCACCGCCGAGGACCAGTCCATCGGTCGGGGGGAGGGTGCCCGCGTCGGCCAGCTCGACGCTGATTCGCCCGCTGTTCAGATCCAGCCGGTCGGCGATGATGCCGACCGTCGGGTCGATATCCATCCCGTAGGTCGAGTCCAGGGTGACCGCGTTGCCCCGAATCGAAGCCTCCGGCCCCGCGACCAGGAAGGGAGTGGCCGAGCCGACCCCGGAGCGGGAGACCGGGGCGGAACCGGCATGGGCGACCCGCAGAAGACTGCCATCGCCGCTTCCCGGCGACGCGCCGTCGCCGAAAAGGAGGGTCTGGGCCGGATCGCCGACTCCGCCTCGCGAACGGATTCCACTGCGCGCCGCCAGCTCGATCCGCTTGTTGGCGGCGAGGATCAGGTCGGGCGCGGCGAGGGGCTCGCGGGCGGTATCGGCGAAGATGGCGGGGGTGGTCACCGTGACCGCGGCGGCGGCCCCGGTGGAGTCGCGGGTTCCGCCGATCAGGAGACTCTCCACATCGAAGGAGTTGAGGATGCCCGCCTCGAGAGCGACGGCGCCGGGAACGGTCGTGCCCGTGTCGAGGATGTGAATGTCCCGCGGCGTGCTGATGTCGGCGAACCCGCCTCTTCCATGGCCCATCGGCGCACCCAGGACCGAGCGTTGGATGGCCAGATGATCCCGGGCCGAGAAGCGGAGATAGCCGGAGTCCTCGGGGAGCCTTTGCGCCACGACTCCGCTTTGCTCCGCGGCGTCTGCCAGGAAGCGATTGGCGGCGAACCCGCGGATCTCCGCCCGCTCGCGGAAGACTTCCGGCGAGGCCAGATTGAACCGGCGGTAGCCGATCCCCTCCGGCGCCGCCCCGTTCCAGGCGCTGAACCGGTAACCGGAAACCAGATACGCACCCTCTTCGGTCCGGTGGGTGCCGACCGGATCGCCGCTCTCTTCGGTGAGAAGCAGCCCCCCGTGGAGCAATGCGTAGCGCGCGGGGAGAAGGGTGTAGGAACCGGCCGGAAGGTCCGGGGTTCCCCCGAGATAGATCTGGTCGCCGACCTGAAGACCGTCGCCCACGTAGCCCGGATCGTCCCCGAAGACGTTTTCCGACGGGTTGGGGTTGAACGGCGCGTAGGGCGCGGCAGCGCGATTGTAGCCCGGCAGAATGGCGAAAACCCCGTCGCGCAGGTAGATGTCCTCGCTCCCTCCCGTGCCGGAGACAAAGCGGTAGCCGAACAAGTCGCCGCCCCCGCGGATGTCGATGGTGGATCCATGCATCGTCTCCACGCTCGCTCCGTTCAGGGTCAGGCGTTTCCCGGGGAGGCCCGCACGCGTGATATCGATGCCACGCGGGTCGATCCACGAGATGTCGTTTCGCACCAGCCCGTACGGGAGGGTCAGGCCATGGGCCGCCTCCGGATGGGCCGCGCTGACCGAAGTGACGCTGGAGGGGAAGAGGACCAGGCTCCGGGTGGTCGGCACGGCGGTATCGGTGATGGCGTTGACCGGAGCGGTTCCGGTTCCGTCGTAGCCGAGGCGGATGGATCCGAAAGGAGCCTGAAGCACTCCCGCCTGCTCGATCACGGAGGCATCGGCGTTCAGCGAACCGACCGCGCTGTAGGGCGGGCGGTCATCGCCCGCGCGGTTGAACCGGAGGGTTCCGGGGAGGGGGGATCCGCCGTCGCCGGGGTGGTCGAAGGCGGTCAGGTTGAATTCACCCCCGGTGGTCGGGTAAACCTGGGAGGCGGTGAAGGAGGCCTCGCCCGCGATATTGAAGGTGCCGTTGCCCCGGATGAACCCAAACGGCGCCTGGAAGTCGGCCTGCCGGGTGTTCTGCAGCGAGAGCGTGCCGATGTCGATCAGATGAGCCTCGATCCGGAGGTCGCCGGGGCCGGACGTCGGGTCGAAGTGGTAGGGGATCTCCCCCACCCCCGGCACCTGCTGGGTAAAAGGGATGAGGGGCTGGCCGGGATCGCGGGGCGGCCGGAAATCCTGGCCCACGGCCACGTAGGGCGCGGCCGCATCCACCCGGTCGCCGGCCTCGATCACCCCCCCGTCGGCCAGCCGGATCGAGCCGTCCGCGCGCAGGAACACCGGGCCGTCGAAGCGGATGTTGCCGCCGAGGTCGAGGTGGTCGAAACCGCTCCGGGAAAAGCTGTCGGCGTTGATGAAGCCACCACCGCGGATCCTCTCGCCCGACTGGGCGGTTACAGGCCGGCCGAGCACCGGTTCATTCCAGCGATAGCCGTAGGCCGCCCCCGACTGGGCGATGGTCAGGTCGATGTCCGCCGAGGTCGGATTGGCCCGGCCGGAGTAATTCCCCGAACGCACGGAGAATCTTCCCCCGCCCGCGGTAGGCCCACCCGCCTCCCCGCGGAACGATCCCATGCTGGCCAGAAGTTGTGAGCCGTCCAGTTCGATCGAACCACCGGAGCGGTCGATCCGCAGCGGGCCGAAACGGAGGCCGAGGAGCGAACCGACCTCCTCCGGATTCGCGGAGGAGAACGTGACCGGAAGATCAAAGGTCTGGCTGCCGCCCGAGACGTCGATGAACGAACCGGGGGCCAGAACAAGGTTGCCGGCAAGCGAGACATACCCGCCATCGGTGACGAAGCCGGAGCGCCGGTCGAAGGGGCGGGAGTCGATGAGGACGGACCTGCCGCTGGTATCGATGCGCGCGCGCGGCCCCAGAAAGACGGTGGGCAGCGCCTCGGTGGCGGTCCCAAGATCCTCCCGGTCGTAGGTGTCGCCCCCGTCGATCACGACGGCTCCCCCGGGCGAGCGGATGGAGCCGAGAAGCCCGATGGTGTTCGCCTTGAGGGTGACCGCGCCCAGGGCGTCGGTGACGACCCGGGCGGTCTCGGCGATCTCCACCCCGCCGCGGATCATCAGAAGGTCCGAGAACGGGTCCCGCGCTCCGATGCCCGAGAAGGAGAAACGAGTCGGGCTGCGCAGCCCCTCCGGACGGGTGAACGGCCGAAGGCCCAGCCCCCGGTTCGCCCCCGGATGCGGGACGGCCAGCAACCCGACCGGCCGCGGGTTGAAAACGGTCCCGTCGGCAATCCTCACCCCTGGAATGAACTCCTCCCCGGCGGGGTCGGCGAGTCCGATGCCCGACAGATCGATGTCCGTGAATCCGGCCAGATCGAAGAACCGTTGGTCGAGGTGAAGCACTCCCGCCGGCGCGGTCGCTCCCCCGATCTGGATGGCCGGGGCCAGGATGCGCAGGCGCCCGCCGGTTCCCCCGCTGTTGCCGCGCACGGTCCCCGCCAGACTGAGATCCCCGCCCAGGACTTCATGGATCTGCGGATCCCTGCCGGCCTCGAGGGTCAGGGATCCGCCCGCGCCATAAGAAACGGACCCGGTGTGGTCGGCCCGCGCGCCACCGGAAACATCCATCAGCGAGCCCGCCTCCAGATTCATCGCGTACGAAACCAGCGAGATCGATCCCCCGTCGATTCCGATGGGAAGGCCCTCGGGGTCGGGGGTTCCGGGGCGGTCGTCCACGACCAGCCCGGAGGTGTCCAGCGATGCCCTGCCCGCCAGATGAATGATCCCACGACCGGCCGTCGGCTCCGGAAGCGCGACCACCGCCCCCCTGTTGATGTCGTTGACGGTGTCCAGAGGAACGTTGAAGGCGCTCAGATCGATGTCCCCCGACGGAATGGAGACCCGGCCCGCGATCGTGATGTTCGATGCCGCGCCCGTGAGGGATCCGCCCGGACGGCCGTTGATTTCGATGCCGGCGGGGATGTGGAGGGGCCCCTCGCGGTTGAGCAGGGAGACATGCCCGAATCCGTCCGGCCCCAGGATGTCGGGGGAGAGCAGGACGGTCTCCCGGCGGTCCCCGCCAAGCGGGCGGGCCGAGCCGTCGTCCTCGAGATGGAAATCCAAGGGAGGGTTCTGGCGGCTGTGGGAAAACTCGATGACCGGAGGCGTGGGGGAGATGGTCGGGATCTGGGGGATGATCGTCGGGTCCTGCGCCTCGATCGCCAGGGAGAAGGAGGACAGTTCCGGACGCTCCTCGCGCTGGCGCGGCCCCTCGATGGTCATCCCGGTCAGATGTCCGTCGAGAGCGACCGCCGGCGCCTGGATGCGCAGCCGCCCGCCGTCCGCGCCCTCCGCGTAACCAGGATCATGCGATTTTCCGAGCAGGGCGAGCGGATGGGTGTAGGTCTCGCTGATTCCCCAGCGCTCGGAAGCGACCGTGGTCGTCCCGGTGTAGATGCCTTCGTAGCTGACGTCGGGATACGCGTCGGCGATATCCACCACGCGCCCGCGGTAGAGCAGCCGGGTGGTCTCGATCTCGCCGGGCAGATACTCGCGGTAGCCGCCGGAGACATCGATGGCGGCGCTGTCGCGGATGATGACCGATCCGCCCGCGTTGAGGTTGACCTCGCCCCCGGCGACGGTCAGCTCCGACACGCCGCGCTCGATCAGGCCCACGAAACCCGTCGCATCGCCGAGGGGGGTTCCGATCCATTCGCGGCCGCGGTAGGTGCCCGAGCGGCGGATATCGACGTTGATCGGAACCGTCCGCAGCGCCCCGTCGCGCTGGACGGGCGAATCGGCCAGTTCCGGCCCGCGCAATTCGACCTCCAGGATGTTGCGATCGGCGGGTATTCGCACCCCGGGTGTCCCCGCCGCCGAGACCAGGGCGCCGTGATCGATGTAGATTTGGCCGCCGGAATAGACGAAGGTGCTTTCGGGGCGGTTGCTGGTGCCGGTGGAGATCCACTGGCCCGCGTCGAGGTTGATGAATCCGTTGGGAGCGAAGATGACCGACTCCGGCCCCACATGGATGTTCCGTCCCTCGATGTTGACCTGGGAACGGATGGCCAGCTCGGATCCGGCGATGGTCTCGGCGCTGCCGTACTCGGGCACGACGCTGATCACGCTCCCCGGCCCGAGGAACACGTTGCCGGTGCTCTGCTTGAGAAAGGGAATCCGGTCCACCGGGACCGCGCTCGAGACCGGATTGGGAATCGCGTCGTAGCTGGCCTGGATGTCGATCCGCCCGTTGAGAGAAACCGACGTGCTTGCGTCGAGGATTCCGTTGTTGCGAATCTCCCGGCCCGCGAGAGTGATGCTGCCCCGGGCCGCCTGGACGAGGCCCTCGTTGACCACCGTGCCGGCGTAGATGTCGGCAGCCGGGGTCCCGGGGTCGGCGACGGCTCCGACATAGACATCCAGTCCGCGCAGGCTCGGATCCTCGCTGTCGTGCTCCCCGAAGCCCACCTGGAGCCCCGCCGCGAGAATCGTCTGCCCCTCGGGGGTGAAGATGTCGCCGTGGTTGTAAACGTTGGCGCCCACCAGCGTCACGCGCCCGCCGACCTGGTCGTCGGGCACCGGCGTGCGGATGGTCGCCCCTTCGCGCACGATCACGTCGCCGTAGCGGCCGATGAGCGGGTTCGGCGGCTCCGGGGTGAAAGCCGGGGTCCCGTTCGCCCCCGCCGGGATGTCCAGGCCCGAAAACAGGAACTGCGAGTCCGGGTTGTTCAGCAGGCCCCCTTCGATCAGATTCGTGTTGATCGGAAGCGACGAAACCGTGAGCCCGCGCACGTTCACCTGGCTGGCCGCCCCGAAAACGACGCCGTTGCGGTTGATCACGTAAACCTGTCCGTCGGAGGTGATCTGCCCCAGAATCTGTGAGGGGAGGGCCGATGGATCGTTGACCTGGTTGAAAGCGATCCACTTCGGAGTGTCCACGCCGCCGGCGCTTTGATCGAAGTTCAGCACGGTTTGGCGGCCGACGTTGAAGGTGCGCCAATTCAGGATGGCGCTCGGCTCGGACTGCACGATGTCCACCCGGGTCCAACCGGCCTGCAGCGGCGATTCGGAAGGCAGGGCGGCGCCGGTCCACAGGCTGGGATCCCCCGCGACGGCTGGATCGACCTCCAGCCCGCCGGTGCCGAGTCCGTTGGGTATGTCGGGCAACCGCTCGCCGGGACGGTAGGGATTCTCTCCGGCGTTATCCTGGTAGGCGGCGGCGCCACGGGCGGCCGCCTGCGCCCGCTGGATGCTCTGCATCGCAACGGTGACCCGGCGGAGGGCGTCCTGCTGGTTGCGGGCCGTCTGCCGCTGGGCGGCCAGCGATCCGGCGCCGGCGTTGGACCGCGTGGTCGGTCCCGAGTTTACGGTCGAACCGTTGCGCAGGATGTCGCCGGCCTCCGAGGGAACGCTGGCAAACAGGGCGGCGAGCAGAAAGGCGGACACGCGCCAGCAGCCGGCCCCCCGCCCGCGCGGCCGACCCCGCCCCCGGCCCTGCCGGATCCCCGCCGGATCCCGGAGCCGCAAAGGTGCGCCCGATGGAGCATGCGCTTTCATCCAAACCTTCGCCGCCTTCCCCTCAACCATGCCCAGGGGATCAGCGTTCGGTCTGCTCCTTCAGCAGTTTCTCAATGACAATTTCATTGAGAGCGACGGGATTCTCGCGGATCAAGCGGTCGAGGAAGGCCTCGCGGTTCGCCTGCGCCCGCCGTGCCCGCATCTGCGCGGCGAGCCTCCCGCGGGCGTCCTCGAACGGGACGGTGAAGGCCTCGCTGACCTGCTCCAGCCGCACGATGTGGAAGCCATCCGGCCGCTCGACGACTTCCGTCATCTCCCCCGGGGACAGCGCGGCGACGGCAGGTCTCAAATCGGGCTGGAGATTGTCCTCCGCGATCCAGCCGATCCGCCCGCCGTTCTCCGACGTCGATTCCTCGTCGCTGTATTTTTCAGCGGCTTCGGCGAACTCCATTTCTCCCCGCGCGATGGCCTGGTGGATCTCCTCGGCCCGCTGCCGCAGGGACCCGGTGTCGTCCGCGCCCGCGGCGGAGAGAAATATCTGCGACAATTCGTACTGTTTGGACGCGGTGAACGAAGACCGGTTGGCTTCATAGAAGGCCTCGAGCTGTTCCTCCGAAGGAAAGCTTTCGGGGACTTCGGCGACCGCCCGCAGGTAGCTCTCTACGATGGCGGACCGCCTGGCCCGTTCCACCGCGGCCCGCGCCTTCGGATTCTGATCCCACTCGTTGGCCACCGCCGCGTCGTGGACGATCTCCTGGATCAAGAGGCTCCGCACGTGCTGGTTGAACGTTTCCGGATTCGCCGCGAAAGCCAGCTTCTCGTCCATGCTCAGATCGGGAAGGAGGGCCTCCAACTCTTCGAGATCGATCTGCCGGCCCCCGATCCGGGCCGCCGTCTCCGCACTGGCAGGGGGGGCGGATAGCAGGCAGGAGAGCAGGAGAAAACTCCCGGTCTTCGCCCGCTTCACCAGTTGCGGGAGAAACTTTCCCGTGTGCGGAACCGAAGGGTTGGCGATGGTTTTGGCTGTGTGTTTCATGATAAGGAAATGGATCGGGTGAACGAGGGCGCCCGTGCTAGTCCAGGAAAATCCGCTTTGGTTTCGAGGAGGCCGGAGCGGGCGTCTCCTCCGGTTCCCCCCCGGCCGGGACGTCCGCCCCGCCGGACCCGCCGCCTCCCTCCGGCCCGGTCGGTTCTTCCCGGTCGCCAGCCGTTTCTTCCGCCGCGGTCGGTTCTCCGCCCCCGCCAGCCGTTTCTTCCGCCGCGGTCGGTTCCCCGGACGCATCCTCCGTCGGGTCCATCGCGATTCGATGGTCCAGGAGTTCGTCCTGGTAATCCTGCACCAGAGTCTGCAGGCGGGTTTTCGTGATTCCGGTGAAGGGCTCCCGGGCGCTCAGCGCCTTGCCGAGACCGAAGTTCTCGTAGCGTTCGAGAATCTCCATGCCGATGCGGAACAACTCGCGATTGTCGGACTTCAGTCGGCCCACTTCGCTCTGGAGCGTCCCCAGCTCTTCGGATCGGTCTTCCTTCAGCGACTGTTCGGCCCTGGCAACCGTCTTCATCTTCGCGTAAGCCGCTTTCCACTTCTCCAGCAGGTCGGCCAGCCGGGTGACTTCCGCCGATTCCTCGTCGAGCTGGGCGTTCAGGTTGTTGATGTTCTCCTGCATCGCCTTCTGCTCCGCGGCACTCTCCTTGGCCAGCTTGTCCAGGCGCTTCCGCAGATCCTCGTTCTCCTCGCCGGCGGATTCCAGTTCGGCGCGGGCCACCGCGAGGTCCGTCTGCGCCTGACGAAGCTGGACGGTCACATCCCGCAGGGCCTGCCGGAGCTGGTCCTCAACGGTTTGCTCCTGTGCGACGAGGGGCAGGGTCAGCGCGAGCGCGGCCGCCGAAAAAATGATCGGTCGAATCTTCATCGGTCAGAATTTTGAGGAAAGGTCGAGTTGAAAGAGATCGACCCGGAACGGCGGTCCGGTCACCTGCGTCGAACTCATGAAGTTGAAGCCGATCCAGACGTTCCGGCTGATCGAGATGTCCCCTTCCAGGGCCCAGCCCTTGACGTTGGTCCCCCCCAGCCCGAAGTCCGAGTCCGTGAAGCCATCGATGACGGCGTCGGACTCGACATAGCGGTAATTCGTCCCGAGGCGCCAGTTCCACGGATCCTCGAACTTGGCGTGCCCCACCTGGAGTCCGGCCAACCAGGCGTTGGCCCCCCCGGAATACCGGCCGAAACTGCCGCCAACCGGATCCGCGCTGCGGTTGTTGACCGCCATGCCATCGATTCTGTCGGAATCATGGTCGAGGTTGTGCGCGAACTCCCCGTACGTCTTGATCCGGATCGGCTCGAAGAAGTCCAGGACGACCTCCCCGGTCAGGGACAGGACCTCAAACGGAGTCGCGAGCCCGAAATACTGCCATTGGTCGGTCGTCCCGAAGTTATTGAAGGGGACCGGAACGATATCCCGCAGCGCCATATAGGTATTCCCTTTCTGGGCGAAGGCGGGGCGCCGGGAATCCGTGCTGCCGTTGTCGTCCTCCGTGAAGGGCACGAACGGTTCGGAAAGCTCCCCGTTCGCCTTCTGGAAGTCGTAGTAGGCGGCAGCCCCCCTGACCTCGATCTTGTCGTGGGGGCGCAGCTCGGTCCCGATCTGCACGGCGTAGATGTAGCGGTCGTCGCTGGGAAACTTCGAGGGGAAATGGCTCGGATAGTTCAGCGCGGTGTTGAAGTACGGGAAGACACCCGCGGTCAGGAACGGCACCACCCCGTCCACCACCTCGTAGCGCCCGCCGAGCGCGATCCCGTCGAGCCCGATGTCCCGGTCCCAGAGGATGGGCGTCGAAAAGAACGGGTTGTCGAACCGGCCGCCGGTCACGGAAAGCATCCGATCCGGATCAGCCCCGCCCTCCCATCGGAGGAATCCGCGATCGAGCCAGATGCTGTATTTGCTGAAGTTCCCCGGGGACCCCATCGTCTGGTTGGTGCTCACCGGAGAATTCCCCGATCCGGTCGCAAGACGCGCGCCGAGCAGAAAATCCTCGCCCAGATCCGCCTCCAGCCCCATCCGGACCCGGAGACGGTAGCTCTCCCGGTCCTCGGTGGTGTTCCACTGGGGCGAGAAAGTGAATCCGGTCACGTCAAAAGGCGCCCCGGTGTTGATCCGGTTGAAGTCCGGAAACGATCCCGAGTCGTCGTTGCCCCGGGGAAAGCGGACGTCCTCCGCCCGGAGGCGGATGTCTCCGAGAAAATCAAGGGTGTCGAGCCAGCCGGGCAGATCCTTCTTGCGGGCCACATCATCGGCGAGCGTCTCGCGCAGGACCTCCGCCCGCACATCCTCCGCGATCTCGCCCTTCACGTTGTCGGGGACATAGGTGACCCGGATCGTGTCGCTCTCGGCCAGACGCCGCTCCTGCTCGGCGGCCGCCTGAACCTGCTCGGCGGCTTCCTCGACCGCCTCGCGCTGCGCCCTGGCCAGTTCCGCCTCCGCTTCCGCCTGCCGGATCAGGTCCACGGCGTCCCGCTCGGAAATCACCCCCCGCTTCACCAGCAGCCGGATGAGATTCGCGGTCACACTCGACGAAGGAGTGTCGTCCTCGACCCGGCCCAGCGACTCTTCCAGCGAGGCCTCCACCTGGTCGATGCTCAGGCCGGTGTCATCGGAGCCGTTTCCGGCGGCGACCAACAGAGCCGGCAGGGCGGCCAGGATGGCGAGAATTGAGAGCGGTCTTTTCATGTCTGATTCGTGGAAATTCACAGAGCGTTCACGGGCGTTCGGCGCGTATGCGCATAACGATGGGCATCGGCATGTCCGACGGAGGGGGCGTGGCCAGACGGAGTCCCGTCACAACCTCCTCGTCCAGGATCCGGTCGGTTTCCGGGTTCCCGGTCGAACCGTCCAGGTCCGCCCGTTCGATCCGGCCGGTCCCATCGACCCAGATCCGGAGCGTAACCAGAAACCTGGCCCGGCGGGTATCCGGATGGCGCCGGATGGCATCGGCGATTTCGTTGCGCAACCCGGCGGCGTAGCGGGTCCACCCGCGGTTCCCCTCGCCGCCGCCGCCACCGCCGAAGGCTCCTTCGCCGCCCCGGGCCGACAAGCCGAAGGCGTTGTCGCCCTCTCCGGTGATACCCGTGGCCGGCGGCGCATCCGGCGGCGGCTCGTCGGGGGGCGCCTCGTCGGGCTCGTCCTCCGGTTCGATCATCTCCTCCTCCTCCGGCTCCTCCTCGGGCGGAGGCGGCGGGGGCGGAGGCGGCGGGGGCGGCGTTTCCACCGAAACAATCTGCGGTGCCTTTGGTTTGGGCCTCTCCTCCTCCTTCTGCTTGCTCATCCAATAACCGAGTCCGATGGCCACGGCCACCATCCCCACAAGAAGCACCCCCGAAGCCCATCGGCGCCTCTGGAAAAATCCCTTTTCCTCGTCTTCTCTCTCGTCGAATTTCATGATTCTCAGCGTTTGGGCTGGGTCGCCAGGCCGACTTTCTCGACGCCGACCCTCCCCACGACATCCAGAACCTCCATGATGCTTCGGTACTGGGTCAGGCTGTCGCCCCGCACGATGACCGGAAGGTCCGGGACCCTCGCCTTCTCCGCCGACAAGAGGTTCTCCAGTTCCGCCAACGAGACCGGCAGGGTGTCGAGAAACACCCGCCCCTCGTTGTTCACCGTGATCGATTTCGTCTTCGGCTCCGCCAGGCTTTCCGATTTGCTGGCGCTGGGCAGATCGACACTCAGGCCCTGCACCGTGATCGTTGTCATCAGGATGAATATGATCAGCAGCACGTAGGACAGGTCCAGCATCGGCGAGAGGTTGACGTCGTCGAATGCCTGCGCTTCGTCGTCCTGGAATTCGAAACTCATGGCTGTTTCCTCCGTTCGGTTTACTTCGGGGCCTTCACACCGGTTTCTTTCGGAACCGCCGGATCCGGCGCGGGTGAGCCTGCGGCCGGTGGTTCCGCGACCCCTTGCGCCTCCGTGCCTGTGTCGTCGCCACCGTCGTCGAACGAATCACCGTTTGCGTATTCCGAGATCGCGGGGCTGCCCTTTGATTTGCGGGAGTAGAACTCGGCGGCCTTCGTAACAAACTCGTCCGTGAACACCCGCATGTCGTTTACGACATCCTTGATCTGCCCGACGATGTAGTTGTAGCCGAAAAGCGCCGGAATCGCGACGATCAACCCCGCGACCGTCGTCAGCAACGCTCCGGACACCCCCGGGGCGATGCTCGCCACATTCACATCCCCGGAGGAGGCGATCACAGCGAAAGTGACGGTCACCCCGAGCACCGTTCCGAACAGTCCGAGAAACGGTCCGCCCGCCACTGCGATCTGGAGGTGGACGACCCCCTTGTTGAGGCGCTGCGTCTGGCGCACATAGGTCGTCATCATCGCCGAACGGATCGCCTGCAGGGATGCGCCGGTGAGCCGCCGGGTGCCCGAGTCCGCCCCTTTGAAGCGCATCTGGATCTCGTCCACGCCGGTGTGGTAGAGCTTGTAAACGGGTGCCTTCGCCAGACCCAGCGTCTCGTTCTGCTGCACCTTTCCGCCCAGGGTCTCGATCTCTTCCGGCTTGTCGAGAACGGTCAGATCGTGCGAGATGTTGTGCCACATGCGGATGAAAATCCCATTGGTCTTGCGGATCCTCGATAGCGCGATGATCTTCGAGAGCATCACGATCCAGCTCCAGATTGACATCAGTATCAGGATCACAATCACGCTCCAGCCCGAAGCATCGAGGGTTTTCAAAATCACGAAAAAATAGCCCTCGCCGTCGAGCCAACCGCGCGCCCCCTCGTCGTCCGGCTCAAGGGTGATGATCCGCTGCGCGGCCGGCGCGCCCCCTTCGGTCAACGCCGCGAATTGAATGCGTCCGGCCGGGGGGAGCGCCGACTGGATGCGCAGTTCGTCGATCTCGCCCTGAAACCCCGGTTCGCCGTCGGACCGGACCCCGATGCGAACCGGTCCATCCATCGCGGGGACGGCAACCGGCTGGGTGTTCACCGCGGCGCCGTCCACGAACAAGGTGGTTTCACTGCCGTTCCCGCCGAAGGCCAGGTGGGTCCACGTGCCGTCGGAGACCGGCTCGGTTCCGGCGACCCGTGTGGCCGCGCCCCCGGCGATGATATCGACGTAAGGCACCCCTTCATCCACCCCGAGTTCGAACCCGGTCCCGCCCTGGCCGCGGCTCACCACGGCCCCGTCCGGAACCGACGAGGCGGGGGAGATCCAGACGGACACGGCGAGCGGCCCCCCTTCGGGAACGGCGAGAGACGGACTGGCCTCGACCGTGATCGGCTGACGTCCCGTCAGGCGCAGCCCTCCCCCGATCAGCGCCCCCTGGACCGATATCCCCGCGCGGTCGCCGTGGTTCCCCCGCCCGCTCGAGTCGGCGGGGGCCGCCCCGTTCTCGGAAAAGTGGTAAACGAGAACCCCGTCGTCGCCGAAGACCGCCTCCGGATCCTCGCCGCGGGAGGCCGGACCCATCTTTCCGTAATAGAGCCATACGGTCGATGGCGCGTCGGCGGCGAGGTCCGGCACCCCGACCCAGACAAAGGCCTCCTGGAGCAGCGGGTCGATCCGCTCGATCTGGTAAGGCAGCACCGTCTCATGGTCTTCCGCCACAAAGCGGATGTCGCTGCCGTCCTGGTTGATCTCGCCGAAGGGGAAATTGCCGCCATGCAGGCGCAACAGGACCGGCGTGGTCCCGGGCGCACCCTCCAGGCTCGTTTCCGCGGCGGTCGGATCAATGGTCAGCTTCATCCGACTCTGCCACTCTTCGTTCCACCAATCGGCCGCGCCCAGGACCGGAGCGGGCGAAAGTCCGGCTATGCCGACCAGAAGCAGGATCGTTGGCGAGGGAAGGAATCGTTTCGGTAAACAGGTCATGGTGGATGGGAAATGCGTTCAGAGCCGGCCGCGGAATTCGAAAGACACTCTCGGATCCCACGCCTGGGTTTCTCCGAGGTCGATCAGAGGAAAGCCGAGGTTCACCTCCCCCGAAAAACGCGTGAGAAAGCGGAACCGGGAACCGAACCCGAAGGACGCTAGCTCGAATTCGTCCTGCTGCTCGGGCAGCGCGTCCAGCAGCGTGAGGAAGGCGCCCTCCAGGAACACGTACGCCCGTCCATCGTTCCCTTCCGACGAGCCGGACAGAAAGTCGGGCGAACTCAATTCGAGGGATCCCAGGATCGCACGGTCCCCCAGCGACTCCGCTTCCAGGTAGCCGCGGACCGTGTTCATCCCCCCGGCGGCGAATTGTTCGTTGCTGATGAGGGGCGTTCCCGTGAACTGCCCCTCCGCCCTGCCGCGGATCTGGAAATCCAGCGGCAGTTCCTGTGTCCGCGCAAGCTCTCCCCGGAAAACGAGGAACGAGCCGTCGGAGCGATACCGGTTGGCATCGAATTCGGCCGGATCGCTTCCGAGCCCCCGGACCCCATAGGTGAGCGTTCCCGAAAGCTCGGTGATTCCCGTCTCCCCGAACCAGAAGGCCGAATACAGTGCCGAAACCGGATAATAGCTGATCGGGGTTTCGTCGGCCTCCCCGTCAACCTCGAACTGCTGGTTGAATCTCCGGTAGTCCATCCCGGCGGTCAGGGTGTGGTAAAAGCCCTCCAGCCGAGGAAGAACCAGAATTCCCCGCAGCCCCCAGATTTCACCCGATCCGACAACCGTGCTACCGCCGAGGGTCGATACGTCGCTATTCTGATTCAGGTACTGCAGCATCAGGCTCAGGTCGTCGACCGCGGGCACGGGAGCCATGTAATAGCCCGAATAGACGAACACATCGTCCCAATCCTGCGGGGAGGTCTGAACCGCCCCGCCGATGGTGTGGCCCTCCTGCCAGAGGTTGCTGTAGCTCGCCGCCCCGTTCAAACGGAGTTCGGAGGTGCCCGGACTGTGGCGGTTGTTCAATTCGGCGCTGGCATCGAGCGGAAGGCTGTCCTCGACCTCAAGCGCGATCTCGACCGTCCCCGGAACGGCTCCCGGCACCAGGTCGGGCGACACGCTCCGGTCCGGATGCTGGTTGAGGGCGATGATGTCCTCGATCACTTCGTCAAAATCGGGCACGTTGCCCTCCCGCATCGAGGGCGCCTCTTCCTTGATGGCCTCGAGATCGAAGTAGCGGGATCCCTTGACCCGGAGCTTGGCCACCCTGCCCTCGGTCACCTCCAGATAAATGATGCCGCGTTTCCCCTGCTGCGCGGGCACCTGGACCGAAACCGTTTGATAGCCCTCCTCCCGGTAGGCTTGCTCCAGCGCCGCCCGGGCCCGGTCCACATCCGCATACTCGCGCCCCGGCCCCAGGAACCGGTAAACCGTCTTTTGCACCACTTCCTGCGGCAGGACCGAATTGCCGGAGATCCGGAACTCCCGGATGAACAGCCGCGGTTCCTTCTCCTCCTCCGCGGCGAGGATCTCCCGCGCCCGCCGCACTTCGTTCCCGGAAAGGTCGGGAGGAGCCGTGAGCCCCGCGGTTTCCGCCCCGGCGGAAAAGCAGACGCCACCCAGCCAGCCGGCCAGCACCGCGGCGAAAAACCTGCCGCGCACCCCGAATACCATCCGCCGTTGCCTCGGGCACCTCATTCCGAATCCACCCTCACTCGTTGCTGGTCCATCCGCACGTAGGCCGCGTCACCGTAGTAAAGGCGGAAAAGGGAGTCGCTCCGGGCGACGCCTTCGCGCCACACTTCCGAGGCGTCCGGCGAGTCCGGATCGTAGCCCTCCTCCACAAGAGAACGGTTGAAGGCCTCGGCGAGAGCGTCGAGAACCGGAACCTCCGGGAACATTTCGGGGTAGTCGGGGGAGAGGGGCGCCAATACCGCCGGGATGTCGGGAACCTCGCTTGGGGGTGCGTCGGCCGGGGGAACGACAACGACGGGAGTATTCGGGTCAAAGGGATAGGCGCGGATCAACGACTCCTTGGCCGCCGCGATCGAATCTTCCGGTTCGGCCGGGTTCACCACCGGTTCGGAACCGTATGGCCGAACCGCCGCGCCTGCTCCGGCCGAGCCGGAACCGGAGGCGGCCACCGAATCCTCCGCCTCGGCGGAGGTCGATCCCTCCTCCCGGGGCCGGACGGCCGCGGATTCTCCGCCCACCGAGTCGTCCGCCTCAGGAACGGAAATCGAAGACGCATCGGAACGCCTCCGTTCGGAAACGCCGCTGCCGGAGGAGGAAGAGGAGGAGGAGGAAGAGGAAGAGGCGACGGCGGCCGGATTGCCGGCGTTCGTGGCGGAACCGGCGGCTGGATACGCCGATGGGAAAGGGGGAGGGGTGACCGGAGGGGGGGTGCGGAAAGCGGGGCGGGTCGTCTCCTGCGCAAGGCCCGTGCCCGCGGGGTCATCGGAAACGGCAACCGCATCCACCGCCTGATCTTCCGTGGCGGCCGGCGCGGGTGGCTCGCTGGTTTCCCGCTCGGGTGCGGGTGGCAAGGAACATGGCCCGGGAGCCGCCGGGTGCGTCGGCCCGCCGTCGCGGACAAAGACCATTGCGACCACGAAGCCCGCCGTGAACACTACGAGCCCAGGGAGTAGTTTCTTTGCAAGATTCATCTCTGTTCAGGAAAAAGGCTGGCGCCGGGATCGCCGACGCCAGCCGATCATTTTCTACTCTTTTTCGGAGTGAGGTGCGCGGAGGTCAGGATCAGTCAATAGGGAAGACCGTGGCCCCGTCACCCGTACGCAGGACCTCCATGGTGGAACGCTTCACGAACTTGGTCTCGTCGAGGGTCGCATCGATCCCGTTGACGATATCCGTCTTGAACGCTTCTTCCGCGGTGGTCAGACCGGCGGGCCACAGGAACTGTTCGTAGTTCCACAGGGTGTACTTCCCTTCGCGGACCGCGTCCACCGAGAAGGACTCGCCCGCGTAGGCGAGCGCTTCGGCCCCGCCCAGTTCGGCGGCGGCGACGTCCTTCTGGTCGATGTAGCCGATCACGTAGAAGTCCGGGTCGCCATCCTCATCGAGATCCGGAGCCGTCCCCTGCAGGAGGGCGCGGACGTACGACGAGCTGCTGTAGCCGGTCGTGCCGACGAACAATCCGCCAGTGCTAACGTCATCAGGACGTCCTTCATTGGTAAAATCGATCTCCAGTTCATCGCTGTCGGGATTGATCCAGAAGTCGTACTGGGTGACGCTGTTGAAGACCCCGAAACCGGTTTCGGCGAGCATGGTGGCGCGGGTGCCGGACGAGTTGTTGCGTCCGATCCCGTAAACGGTGATATCCTCGTCGGCCGGATCCCCCGAGAAGAAGGACAACGGCAGGGTTCCGTCACCGCCGTAGAGCGCGCGGAAGGCCTGCGGGGTCATCGAGGTGATGCCCGCGTCGTGCGCCCCTTCCGTCGCCACAAACGCGAACGGGATGACACCCACGCCGCCCGGTTCGGACTCGAGCGTCGGATCCGTGGTCGTCGAAGAGGCCTGGGTCACGTCCGAGAACGTGAAACGGGCCACCTGGGTGGTGTACTCGGGCGAGGTGGCTTCGGTTCCGCCGGCGCTGAACAGGCTCGTGGGCGTGCTGTCATCGAGGACCTGCACCGGAGTCGCGGAGGCGACCGCCGCAATCCCGCCGGTGGAGCCGGACCAGGAGGTCTTCACAATGACAAACCCGTCGTCGTCCAAATCAAGCGAAGGGTCTTCGGCGTCGGCAGCCGCCACCTTGATGAGGGTGCGGTCCGAGCTGCCGAAGCCCTCGCTGTCAATGTAGGCGACTTCGACGTGGCTCTGGTCGCTGTCCAGCGCGTCGATGATGGCCTGGTTGGCGGCGCTGCGGAAGGCCGTGGCGCCCGTGATTACGAAGTCGGCGTCAGCGAGGGCGGCCCCGGACCCGAGAAGAGCGGCCGCAAGGCCGATCGTGAGTTGTTTTTGCGTGTTCATTGTATTCTTGTTTTTGACTGATGGTCGTGTGGTTGTGGGATTTTCAGGAATCAAAACGCTACCGTTAGGAACGGCGGCGGCGTGCGAAAACGAAGGCAAGGCTCAGCAAACCGAAGATGGCCCCGTAGTGGCCGGGCTCCGGAACGAGCGACAGGTTCCCGGAATCATCCAGGGCAAGCGTCCCGATATACGAGTTCGAAACCGGGCTTCCGGCATACCGGTAGATGTCCAGGTAGTCCGTGCCCGCGTTCAGGCTGTCCTCCACCGTGAGCGGGAAGGCCTGGAAGGCGACCCCGCCTTCGAAGAACTCGTCCCAGGGAGCCTGCTCGTCGGTCGTGTTGAATCCGCCGTAACCGTCCGCGGTTTCGTCCGTTACGTT
The DNA here is from genome assembly GCA_046541615.1 of Puniceicoccaceae bacterium. GTDB lineage: Bacteria > Verrucomicrobiota > Verrucomicrobiia > Opitutales > Puniceicoccaceae > Puniceicoccus. The sequence continues at coordinate 4,974 of JBKHCX010000012.1, read as the reverse complement.
GGCGAAGGAACCCGAACCGGCGCCGTCGAGGATGGTAAGCGCATCAAGGCCGGCGGCGTTGAGAACCGACCGAACCGGGTTGTCGAAGGCTTCCGTGGACTGCTCCGGACCAGAGCCCGAACGGGAGACGTACACCGTCCCCGGCAGATCTCCATTCTCTTCGGAGAACCTTTCGTTGTAGACAGCTATTGCCCCCCCCTGACCGATAGCCGCCCAACGGACGTCCGACCGGCTGGACCAGTCGGAGCCATAGACCGAAGCCAGGGAGGAGTCCAGGTTGATCCCGATGGGACCCAGCGGGAAAGTGCCGTCCCGCATGTCCTGGGCCGAACCCACGTTGTACATGAAGATGTCGTTGGCTCCGGTTCCTCCGGTTGCGCGGAACCCGATCACGAGATCGCCGACTTCGTATTCAACCGCCTGCGAGGTTGCCGGGAGCGCCGAGAGGGCCGCCGCCAGCAACGCGACAGACGTGCGTTTTCTAGTTGGAATGCTCATTTGATTTGATGGTTGGTTGTTTTTTTTTTGGTTTCCGGCCCTTCGAAATGAAGAACCGCAGCCGACAATCCGCATTCCAGAATCTTTATCAACACCTTTAATGTTAAATTAAATTCACCTAAAAAGTTCCGTCCTGTAGCTCCCAAAAGAATCCATTAAAAATCCATTTTCCCTACAGCCGGCGAAGGTTCTTGCACGCGGAATTCACCCGCCAATCCGGTCAATAATAAGCTAAACAAACCCGAGCCTATTCGTAGGCCTTATTTCCGGATGATCTGCTATTTCCTCGTGGTCTGTTCCTTGCGGTTCCGTTATCCGTAACGCCTACACTTGTGTTTCAAAAATGTCACCAAAGCCACGATATTTCTCGTTGCCATTGTAGGCCCGAAACGTCGCTCTTGATCGCTTTCGCGGAACCGCGACGACTCAACCACCACCATGAAACCTCTAGAAACCCAGCATAAGCGAAAAGACGGACGCTCTATTTCGACCAGAGAGCTGCGCGAGATCCGGGCCACCGCGATCAGGCGGGTTGTCGAAGACAACGAAAGTCCCTCGGCGGTGATGAAATCCATGGGACTGTGCCGGACCACGATCTACCCCTGGCTGAAAACCTACTACCGGGAGGGAAGCGCGGCCGTCAGCGAACTCGCACCCCGCGGCCGCAAACCCACCTTGAGCAATGTTCAGAAGATGGCGCTCAGGATGAGAATGCTCTCCGATGATATTGCCGGAGCGCCCCGGTTGTGGAACGTCGAAGCGATCCAGCGGGAAGTCGAGGATCTTTGGGATATGCGAATCAGCAAGGTAGTGGCGAGACGGATACTTTCGGATATGGGCTTTTATCCGGGATCGCCCACCCGCACCCTCCTCTCGAAAGCCGACCACACGGGCAGGCTCTGGATCAAATGCGAGCTTCCCAAAGCTGTCCGGAAGGCGGAGGCCGAGGGCCGGCAGGTCTTCTGGTTCGAATGGCTGCCGGGAAGCCACGACAAGGCCGCCGGGCGTCTCGGCGGTGACGACGCTCCCTGCTGCGACCGCAATGAGGCTGTGCTGCTCGCGACAAACCGAAAAGGAGGGTTCTTCTGTCACTCGACCGATGAGGCGGGACTCGGCGACGGTATTGTGGCCCTTGGAAATACCGTGCTTGCGAATTCGCGACGGTGTCTCCTCATTTTCGTAAACCGGCTTCCCGCGCTGGACTCGCCCGTCGTGCGCCGATGGACCAGGAAGGCAGGCGACGCCGTGAAAATTCTGTGTTGCGACAGAGGGGGGGAAGATTGTTGCCCCCCGGGAGGACCCGCAAGTCCGGAGATTGCGGCAGCGCGGAGAAGCACCGCGCCGAATGGGGAATGAGGAAGCTCCAACGAGCAATGGTTCGTGTCGTCCGCCCGGTTCGTTGTGCCGTTTGTGTTCCGGTTTCCCGGTTGATCAGTTCCCGGCTCCGGGTTTGCCGGCTCCCGTTCCCCTCATCGGGATTCCCTCATTCCGAATGATCCAGATCTTGCCTTTTCAGCAGAATCAATCCATCGATCCGCGGGATCTCGTGCGTTCGCAAGGCCCATCCTTATTCACTCGCCTGACGCGCGACAAAAGAGTATCCCTCGCGATCCATGAAGACCATAATCATTGGCGCCGGCGAGGTCGGGCGGTTCATCGGCGGGTTGCTCACGGAACGCGGGCACAGTGTCACCCTGGTCGATCTGTCGGCGGAGACCGCCGAGCGCATCGACCGGGAGCTGGACGTGCGCGCTCTGGCGGGCAACGGAAGTTCCGCCGAGATGCTCGAGGAGGCCGATGTCCGCAACGCGCGGAATTTCCTGGCCCTGACCAGCGACGACCGCACCAATCTGGTCGCCTGCAAGGTCGCGAAACAACTGCGGGAGCGGGTCTTCGCCGTCGCCCGCATCCATGACCAGACCTACCTCGACAACGCGCGGGTCAACTACCAGAGCCTGTTCGACATCGACTTTTTCCTGAACCCCGAGATGCTCTGCGCGGTCGAGCTGGCGAAGAGAATCCGCCACCCGGGGCGGGTCGCGATCGAACACTTCGCCCGGGGGCAGATCGAGGTGCAGAACATGACCGTGCCCCGGCGAAGCAGGGTCGCCGGACGAAAAATCCGGGATCTCGGGATGAATCCGCGGGTGCGGATCGGTTTTGTGACCGGGACCGCCGGAACCACCGTGGCCGGCCCCGACAGCGTGATCGCGGAAGGCGATCAGCTCACGGTTTTCGGCAAGGCGGCCGAGGTGTCCGACTTCCGGAGCGTGGTCGAAACCGCCCCGGCGACGGAAACGGTCCGGGTCGTTCTCTTCGGTGGTTCGGAAATCGCGGTATGCCTGCTCCGGCTCCTCTCCCATCCCCGTTTCCGGATCCGGATCATCGAGCCCGATCCCGGAATCTGCGAAGGGTTGGCCGGCCGCTATCCGGCGGTCACCGTGATCGCGGGCGACGCCGGATCGAAGCGCCTCCTGGAGGAGGAGCAGGTGGCCGGCTCCGATCACTTCATCGCCTGCACCAAGCAGGACGAGCACAACGTCATGGCCTGCCTCCAGGCCGCGCAACTGGGGGTCGGGCACGTCCACCTCGTCATCAACAAGCCCGACTACCAGGATCTCCTCGACGATCTGCGGGAGCCCCTGGGCCTGAGTTCCATTGTGTCCCCCCGCCAGGTTTCGGCGGCCGAAATCATCCGCTACCTGGAGCGCGACGCCGTGGTCGAACTCGAGTCGATGTCGGTGTCCGAGGCCCGTCTGATCGAAGTGGCCGTGTCCCCCGGCAGCCCGGTGATCGGACGCAATCTCGCGGAATCGGACCTTTCCCGGCATTGCGTGGTCGTGGCCGTTCTGCGCGGGGCGAACGCCTTTGTCCCCGGCGCGGACGACGGCATCCAAAAGGGCGACCGCATCCTGCTGGCGGTTGACCAGTCCAGCCGGAATGAAGTGGTGCGTCGATTGACCGGCGGATCATGAACTACCGGATTCTCCTTCGGTTGCTGGCGGTCATCCTGCTCGTTCTGGCCGCGGGCCTCGCCTGCAGTTTCAGCGTCTCTCTCGCCTTCGCCGGAACCTTCGGGCCCGGGGAAGGCGAGGCGGTCCACGGACTCGAACTATCCGCCGGGATCGCTCTCGGCCTCGCCCTGCTGCTGCTCCGGCTGGGGCGGGGCGGCGCTCCACGGTTCTTTCAACGGGAGGGCCTCGCCGTCGTGGGTCTGGGCTGGATCACCGCCAGCTTGATCGGAGCGATTCCCTACTACTCGACCGTGGACGGCCTTTCCTTTGCGTCGGCGTTCTTCGAGAGCGCCTCCGGTTTCAGCACCACGGGGGCCACCACGTTCGACGACGTGGAGTCGCTGCCGAAAGCCCTTCTTTTCTGGCGGGGATTCACCCAGTGGATCGGCGGCCTCGGCGTGGTCATCTTCTTTCTGGCTGTTCTTTCCAGCTTCCGCCCGGGCGCGAAGACGCTCCTCAACCGCGAGTATTCCGGAAACACGAAGGATATTCCCGACGGGCGCATACAGACCGCCGCGGCCCGGATTCTCGCCCTCTACGCCGCCCTTTCCCTCCTCTGCGCCTGCGCGTACCGGCTGTGCGGGCTGGGGTGGTTCGAGGCGGTCTGCCACATGTTCACCACCGTTTCCACCGGAGGATTCAGCACCCGCAACAACGGTTTCGCCGATTTCGGCAACCCCTCCCTGGAGTGGGTGGCGGTCGTCTTCATGATCACCTGCGGCCTGAGCTTCCTGCTCCTGCTCCGGCTGGCGCGCAGGGGGGGCGTCCGCTTCTTCGCCCGCAACACGGAGGCCGTCGGCTACCTTTCCCTCCTCGCGGCGGCCTCCCTCTTCACCTGGTTCTTCCTGGCCGCCTCGGGGGAGAGCCCGGCGGCCGGCGGCACGGTTCGCGCGGCCGTCTTCCAGGTCACCTCCATCCTGACCACGACCGGATTCGCCACCCGGGACTACGCCCTGTGGGCCGCTCCGGCGCAAATCCTCCTCCTCGGGCTCATGGTGGTCGGCGGCTGCTCCGGCTCCACATCCGGCGGCGTCAAGGTGTTCCGGATCGTCGTGGCGGCGCGCGCCATACGCAACCACATCGAGCGGGCCTTCCGCCCGCACGTGGTCCGCTCCGTGCGCGTCGGCGCCCACGCCCTGAGCCAGCGCGAGGTCCACGACGTCACGACCTTCCTGGTGCTCGGAGGATTCCTCGCCGGGATCAGTTGCCTGGCCCTGTCCACCCTCGAACCGACGCTCGACCCGCTGACCGCGATCGCGACCGTGATCACCTGCTTCGGCAACGTAGGTCCCGGCCTGGGCGCGGTCGGCCCCGCCGAAACCTTCGCGTTCTTCGGCGACCCGGCCAAGATCCTCCTCGCCCTCCTCATGATCGCCGGACGACTCGAACTCCTCGCGATCCTGGTCGTAGCCGCTCCGTCCCTGTGGAAGCGGTACTCGTAGCAGCGCCCGCCCTCCCCGCC
>JBKHCX010000011.1:0-29405 GCA_046541615.1 Puniceicoccaceae bacterium | reverse complement strand
CCCCTGCAGCGGCCCGCTGGAAGGCAGCGCGGCGTCCACACGGTCGCCGGCTTGTCTTCCCGTGGCGATGGATCGTTCTTCCATCTCTCGAATAGACTTGCCGCTCCGATGAAAATGAGTCTCCTCCCCCGGGATGAGCGAACACGATCTTGTGCAGCTTCTGTCCCGGCCCGGAGTGCCGTTCTGGCGGGCCGCGCTGGCCCGCTGGATCGAATCGCGGCGGACACAGCAACTCATCGTGGCCGTCATTCTCGTCAATGCGGTCCTGCTGGGCATGGAGACCAGCCCGGATCTGATGGAACGCCATGGCACGTGGATCGTGCTCGCGGACCGGATCTGCCTGGGGATCTTTCTCGTCGAGCTGCTGATCAAACTGTCGGTGTACCGCCTGCATTTCTGGCGCAACGGCTGGAATGTCTTCGATTTCCTGGTCGTTTCGGTGGCTTTGGTCCCCGGGGCCGGGCCGTGGTCGGTCCTCCGCACCCTCCGGGTTCTGCGGGTGCTGCGCCTCCTTACCGTGGTTCCCCAGTTGCGGAAAGTCGTGGCCGCCTTTCTGCATTCCATTCCCGGTCTTTCGGGGGTCGTCATGGTGATGGCCATTTTCTACTACGCCATGGCGGTTCTGGCTACGAAGCTCTTTGGAGAGCAATTCCCCCAGTGGTTCGGTGATCTCGGCGCCAGCCTTTTCTCGCTCTTCCAGATCATGACCCTGGAAAGCTGGTCCATGGGAATCGTCCGGCCCATCATGGAGACCTACCCGTGGGCGTGGGCGTTTTTCGTCCCCTTCATCGTGGTCGCCACCTTCACCATCCTCAACCTGTTCATCGGGATTATCGTCTCGACCATGCAGGAACTCGCCACCCAGCCGGATCCGACCATCCCCGATGCCGACTTGCGCAAGGTGATCCAAAGCATGGAGGCGGACCTGCGCCATCTGCGGATGCACATCGAGCGCCGGACTCCGGTAGCGCCGCGCACGGCCGGGACCGGGGGGAGGGCGGATCCCAGGGGGGCGGATCGATGACCCGCTGACCGGCGCCGCCGGCCGGATCGACGGGCGGCGGATTCTACCGCGGATGTATCATATTTACACATGCGCTGAATAACGTCCGCTTTTTCCATACCGCCCGGTGTCGTTTTCACTCTACAGAGCGGGCCTTTTCCGTTTCCTCGCCACCATTGAATTTACAAGACTTTCAGCAACTGTACGGACTGAGCAACGGAGAGGCGGCCGCATTTTTCGGCTGCTCCCGTTCCACGATCCAAAAATGGAGAGCCGGAACCATCGCGGTTCCGGCGATCGTGGAAGCGTATTCGGATCTGGTGCATGAGGTCGCAGGGGGGCGGATGGAGATTTTCCACCTGATCCGGAAGGGGGTGCGGGCGGATATTCTGGCAAGGGTCGGGGGGCGGGGACGGGCGGGTCCCTTTCCGGATTGCAACTGGATCGAAAAGTCTCCGCGGGTGATTTTCTGGGGGTGGTTCCCCGATTCAACCCTGGTGTGCGTGAGCCGGAATATCGAGGACTCCTGGGGGGTTCCGGCCGATTCGATCAAGGGCGCGCGCTGGATCGAGTTTGTGCAATCGCCCGCGGAACGGAGGCTCGCCGAGGAGTTTTTGCGGAAGGCGGTCCGGGGGGATGCCAGCGCGCCGCAGCGCTTCAGCCTCACCCTCCCCGGAGACCGGCTCGGCCGGTTCCTCATCCACAACGTGCCTCCTGAAGTCTGCGGAAACGCAAAGGTCAGGGGGTCTCTACTGGTCGATGTTTCGGCCGAGGAGCGGGAGTCGGCCAAGGCCCTCCATCTCGACCGGACCCTTTCCTCCGTCTTCGGCCAGGATCCCGTGCCGATGGTCGTGTTTCGAAAAGACGGGACGATGATCACCGGCAACCGGAGAATGACCCGCTTGCTCGACCGGTTTTCCCGGCTTTCCGGGAACAATGTGTTCGAGGTTCTCGACGGAGCGCGGGAGCGCAGGCAGACGGCGGCGATACTGGAGGAGGTTCCCGCGGACGCCGCTGTGCCCGTGACCCTTGCGGTGCGGGATCCTTTTTCGGCAGGAACCCGGACGGTCAACGGGCGATTGCGCCGCTGCCGGTGGAAGGAAACGGAGGCTTTTCTGTTCGCGCTGGGTTCCGGCCGGTCGGTCGGGGAGCCCCGGCCCGGCCGGCGGGTGGCGAGGCGGCGCCTGTCGGATGGGGCCGGGTTGCTTTTCCGGTCCGGAGGCGAGGCGAGCTACGCGCATCTGACCGACGACGAACAGACCAACCAGCAGGTCTCCTTGCTCGCCCGGGCCTATGGGGCGACCAGGGGTTATGTTTTCGAATACCACAGCGATCTGGATCTTCTTTCGAATACCGTGGAGTGGTGTGCGGATGGCGTCGAACCCCAGATCGACGGCCTGCAGCATCACCGGTTTTCGCGCGACACCCCGTGGTGGTTCGGTTTGATGAACAGGGGGAGCCCCGTGCTGGCTCCTTCCATCGCGAACCTGCCGCCGGAAGCTTGTTTGGAAAAAGGGATTCTCGAAGCGCAGGATATCAAGGGTCTGGCCGCCTTTCCGCTCTGGAAGGACGGAAAACTCTCCGGCTTCGTGGGAATGGATTTCGACCGCTCTTTCACCGCCTTTGACCCTCGTTTACTCGAGGATCTCGCGACCTGCGCCCGAACGGTGCGGGAGAAACGGGATCTTCTCTCAACAAGCGAGGACCGGGCGTCGAAACTGCTTCTGATGGGTGAGTTCTTCCGCAGAGCCGAAATCGCGGTTTACCGGTGGGACTGCGCGGAAGATGTGGCGACGCTCTCGTGCGATGCGGCGGATATTCTGCGCCTGCCGACCCGGTCGGGCTCTTCGCTTCCCAAGGCCAGGGACTGGCTGCTCCGGCACGTTCATCCCGACGACAGGCCCGCCGTCGCCGAGGCTCTGCGGCAGTTCCTGACCGCCGGAGGCGAATCCACCCGGATGACGTACCGCTTCACCCACGATTTCGAAACGTTCATGACGGTCGAACACCGGTTGTTTGTCGCGGAGCGGGATGAGCGCGGAGTTCCTTCGCGGGCCATGACCTTTCTCCAGAGGGTATCGACGGAGTCCGGACACGGAGGTCATCCTGCGGCGGAAACGTTTCAGGACCGGGGTGGCGAGTTCATCGCCCGGCTCGCCCATGACCTGAAGACGCCTTTGCATTTGCTGGAGAATCTCCGGAAGGAAAAAGGGGACGAGGCTTCCTTCGATTCGGCTTTCTCCGACCATGTCCGAAGGATTCGTTCGATCATCGAATTGGCCGAGGAATATTCCACCGACAATGAGCCGGTGTGCGAGGTCGTGCCACTGCATCGGATCGAAGAGCGGATCTCGGGCGCGTTCCGGGATTGCGGGCATTCGGGGGGGCCGGTGATCGAAGCGGACCCCGGTTTGCCCGGTTCGATTTCCATCGACCTGTCATGGGTCGTGGGGATTCTCCGGCTTCTGGTCGGGGCGATGGCCCGCCGGACCCGCGATGGCTTCCGGAAGCTGGGGATTTCCCTGGTCCCGATCGATGAGAGGCGTGGATGGCTGACAATCGAAATCGGGACCGAGTGGGCGGATCGCCCCGAGCTGGGACTTCTCTGCAGCTTCAGGGAAAACCTTCTTTCGCTCGGAGGCGAAGGCTCGGTGCCCGAGCTGGAGCTGGCCCTGCATCGACTCGTTTTGATCGGCGGTAAGAGCGAGATCCTCGAGGGCGGTCTGGCCGTTTCGATTCCGTGCGAGGTGGTTTCCTGGAATCCGGAAAACCGGACGATGGAACAGCGCGGGGACATTTCCTCCGTATTGTTGGTCGAGGATCATGATTTGATTCGCAAGGTGACTTATCGCCAACTGGAAAAAGCGGGCTTCGACGTGACGGCCGTCGCCAACGGGCGCGAGGCGGTCAGCTGGTTGAAGAGGAATCCGGCCGATGTCGTCCTGCTCGACATCCAGATGCCGGTCATGAACGGTTTTCAGTTCCTGGATCACTACTGGTTGCCGGACTTCGAGCCACATCGCGCCAAAAAAGGAGTTTACGTGGTGAGCGCGCTGGAAGGCAGCAAAAACCGGCGCGAGTTGGAACAATATCCTATTCTCGGGTTTCTCTCCAAGCCGTTCTCCGTGGAGTCTTTCGTCCGCGAATTGCAATCCGTACAGGGATGAACCATGAACCCAGGCGGAGTCATATCGATAAGGGAAATTCGGGAGGAAAGGATGGATGGAAGCCCGGAAACCACCCGTTCTCGACGTTCGGCGGACTGCCCGATGGTTCCCCTGGTATATCGGCAGGAGCACGGATCCGGGGCGCTTGCATTCATTTCCATGCTCCCCCCTTGTTGTTGCGCGTGCACATGGCTGTGGCGATGGATGGTTCGGTGAAAGCCGAGTGGCAGGCACTGGAGGAAATTCGATCTTTGAAGCAGCATGTCTTCTGGCAGGCAGGTTTCTCCTACCACGAAGTCTTGAGCAAAACCCCGTCCGCCGGGAAATGATCCCGGCCGCACCTCGGCGCGGCCGTGCTCACCCCCCGCCGTGATCCGTCGCCGCCGGCCGGCGCGGCCGCTCGAAGAGGCGGAGCAGCAGCACGAGAAGCGAGGGCAGGAAGATCACGGTGACGAAGGTGGAAAAGAGCAGGCCGAAGAGCACGATCGCTCCGACGCCCCGGTAGAGTTCGGTTCCCTCGCCGGGAAAGAAGACCAGGGGGGCGATGCCGACCACGGTGGTGATCGTGGACATGAAGATCGGACGCAGGCGGGAGAGGGTGGCGTCCTCGACCGCCGAGGCGATGTCCTCTCCCTCGCGCCGCGCGTCGATGGTCCGGCTCACGATCAGAATCGGGTTGTTGACGACCGTTCCGAGCAGGATGAGGAAGCCGAGCATCGTGATCATGTCGAAGGGCTGGTTGATGACCGGAACGCCGACGAGGGGCAGGAAATTCCCTCCGAGGTTGAGCAGCCAGAGCCCGCCGACGCCGCCGGCGATGCCGATCGGGACGGTGGTGAGGATCACGAGGGAGAACCCCCAGTGCGAGAAAACCGCCGTCAGGAGAAGGTAGGAGAGCACGAGGGCGATGGCGAAGTTTCCGGTCAGCGACCGGCGGGTTTTCTCCAGTTGGTCGGCCGCTCCGCTGACCTCGACCGAAACCTCCTCCGGGATCGTGCCGTCCTCCCGGAAGCGGTCGATGATCTCCCGGCGGACCCGCTCCACCGCCGTTTCAAGGGCGATTCCGGCGGGCGGAATGATGTTCAGGGTGACGGTGCGGGCGCCGTTGAGCCGGCGGATCGACGCGGTATCGACCCGCTCGACCAATTCCGCGACCGCCCCGACCTGGGTCACCCCGCCGACCGGCGCGTAGAGGGGCAGTTCGGCCAGCGCGTCGAGGGAGGCCGCCTCGCCCGCCTGTCCGTAGAGGAAGATGTCGATGCGCTCGCCGTCGAGGATGAACTCATCGATGTAGGCACCGTCGGTCAGTGCGGCGATCGAAAAACCGAACGCTTCGTTGGAGAACCCCAGCTCGGCGGCCCGCTCCCAGTCCGGGCGCAGCTCGATCAGGGGTTGCTGGAGGGAGAGGGCGGAGGGTTCGGAGTTGACCTGGGGGTTGTCGAAGATCTCAAAGGCCCGCCGGTAGGCGGCGTTCGCCACCGAGTAGATCCCGGCCAGGTCGGGGCCGGCGATGTCCAGGTTCACGCTGCGCGAGCCGCCGTCGTTGCTGCTGATGATCGAGCCCCGGGAGTTGAAGTTCCTCATGCCGGGGATGTCCGCGAAAAACCGCGAGAGAGCCGCGCCGAGATCGTCGATGCGGCCGGGGTCTTTCGTTTCGCCGATGATGAAGAGCGACTCGCTGCTGGCGTTGACGATCAGCCAGTCCAGGATCGGGATCTCCCCGTCGTCGGCCCGGTCGCCGGCGACGTTCTCGTCCAGGTGGGGAAGGAAATGTTCGTGGACCTGCTCCGCGATGGCTTCCATCTGTTCCAGATTGTAGCCGGGCGGAGCGATCAGGCGGGAAAAGATCTTCGCCTCTTCGCCCTCGGGAAGGTATTCGGCCGGCGGAGTGAGGAAGTGGAGCATTCCGAAACTGAGCAGCCCGACCGCCCCCACGCCGGCCAGCGCGGCGGGCCGGGAGTGGGTCAGTCGCCCGACCAGCGCGGCCAGTGCCCGGAGGGCCGGGTTCTTCCGGGGGTCCGAGGTCCGCGAGCCGAGATCGGGGAGGTGGATGCTGGAGGTCGGAATCACCGAGATCGCCACGAGCATCGAGGCGATGATCGAGGCCGAAATGGCTATGGCGATGTCGGAGAAGAGTTGTCCGGCCTCCTCCTCGATCAACCAGATCGGGGCGAAAACGATCACCGTGGTCATGGTCGAGGCCAGCACCGAGGTCCAGACCTCGCGGACCCCCCTGAGGGCGGCGTCCACGCGTCCGAGGCCCTTGCGGCGGTGCTTCTCGATCGATTCCAGCACGACAATGGCGTTGTCCAGCGTCATGCCGATCGCGAAGGCGACCCCGGCGAGCGAGATCACGTTGATCGTGCGGCCGGCGGCGAGCAGGCCGATGAATGCCGCGATCGTGCAGGCCGGAATGCCGGCGACGCACACGAGTGTGGCCGGGAGGGAGCGCAGGAACAGGAAGAGCACCACGGTCGCCGCCACCGCTCCCACCAGCAGATTGCGCCAGACGTTTTCGACGGATTTTTCGACATAGCGCACGTCGTCCGTGGTTTTCACCAGCTCCAGATCGACCGGGCCGAGGACCTCGCGGTTGATCGCCTCGACCGCCCCGTCCATGGCCTCTTTGATTTCGATGACGTTCGAGCCGACCTCCCGGGAGACGCTCAGGCGGATGGTAGGGCGGCCGTTCTGGTAGGAGCGCGAGCGGGCCTCGTAGAGCCCGAGTTCCACGGAGGCCACATCGCCGAGCGTCGTCACCGAGTCGCCCTCCCGCCGGAGGACGGTGGAGGCCAGCTCGGACGGATCGGCCATGCGCCCGACCGTGCGGACCAGGTAGCGGCGTTTCCCGCTGTCGATGTCGCCGGCCGAAAAGTCCGCGTTGCGGTCGCGGATCCCCTCGCGGACGTCGTCGAGGGTCAGGCCCGAGGCGGAGAGACGGGCCAGATCGATTTCGACCTGGATCTGCCTTTCCGGCGCGCCGGAGACCGATACCTCGGAGACGCCCGGCACCCGCTCCATGCGGGTGCGGACCCGGTTGTCGATGAAGTCCCGGAGCTTGAGCACCTCGGAGGGGCTGCGGGATCCGCCGGTGTCGTAGATCCCGTAGTACATGAACGCGTTCTGCGAGAACGAGGCGGCGACCACCTGCGGCTCGTCCACATTCTCGGGGTAGGCGGGCACCTGGCTCAGGGCGTTGATGACCCGGATCAACGCGTCGTTGACATCGACGGAGAACGGAAACTCGAGTTCGATCACGGCTTCGCCGGTGGTGGCCGAGGAGATCATCCGGGTTACGCCGGTCACGGTGCCGAGGTAGTCCTCCTGCTGGATCAGGATTTCCTTCTCGATGTCCTGGGGGGTCGCGCCGGGCCATTGCGTGACGACGGAGATCACCCGCACGTCGAGGTCCGGAATCATCTGCACCGGAATCCGGAGTGCCGCCGCCACGCCGAGCACGCAGATGAGCAAGGTGAAGACGGCGACCTGGACGCCGTGCCTGACGCACCAGTCGAACATGGATTCAGTCGCTTTCTTCCTCCCCGGCGGCCGGGGCGGATTCGACGATTCGGACCAGCTGGTCCTCCTCGAGCGACTCGTTGCCCCGGACCACGACCCGATCGTCCGCGCCGAGGCCCCGGAGCACGTCGATCCGGTCCCCGCGCGTGCTTCCGAGGGCCACCTCGCCCCGCCGGGCGCGCGGGCCGCCGTCGGCCTCCTCCACCCGCCAGACGTAGGTTTCGCCCATCGCGGACCGGATGATCGCATCGCGCGGAATCGTCAGCGTCTCCCCGTCCGCCTCCGGCCGGAAGACGGCCACCGCCGACATGCCCGGCTTGACTCCATCGGGCGGGTCTTCGATCCGCACCCGCACCAGAAGGGAGCGCGTGCCCGGATCGACCGAGGGGGCGACGGCGGAGACCCGGCCCTCCGTCTCCGCGTCGGGCAGCCCGGGCAGGCGGATGGTCACCCGGTCGGTCCGCCTGGCGATGGCGATCCGCTCCTGCGGAACCCGGACGTCGAGGCGGAGGTGCTCCCGCCCGACCAGATCGATGACCGGATCCCCGGTCTCGACCCATTCGCCCATCTCGGCGCGCTTGCGGGCGACGATTCCGTCGAAAGGGGCGGGGACCTTGTGGCGCTCCACCCGTTCCCGTCGATCTTCGAGGATGGCCTCCATCCGGCTCACGGCGACCTCCGCCAGCCGGAGGGCGGTCGCCCGGGACTCCCGCTCCGAGCGGGGGAAATTGGAGTCCCCCAGCTGAACCGCCTCGTCCAGCCGTCTTTGCGCGTCGTCCAGATCGGCCCGGACCGCCTCCAGATCCGCCTCGGCCCGCCTCAGTTCGATCCGGGCGAGGGTCGGATCGAGCTGCACGAGGACGTCGCCCGCTTTCGCAACGTGGCCGACATCCGCATCGGCTTCGAGCACCAGACCCGGCAACCGGGGGGAGAGCGCCGCGGTGCGCCGGGCCGTGATCGTCCCGGTAAAGGCAAACGAGGGCTCCCCGCTCACCGTTTCCGGCCGAGCCACCTCAACCGGGGCGGCGGACTCCCCGGTCGCGGGCGCGGCCGGCAGCACCAGTGCGGCGCAACACGCGGCCATCCGCATCCATCGGCACGGTGGATGCGCCGGAGCGGCCCGCCGGGTGTCCGCGCCGAATCGGGAGGGCGGCGGCGGGGCGGGCCCGGCGGATAACGGGGGAGGCGCCAGGGGTCGCCGCACCGTCGGGGCGAGCGCGAGGAGGGCCGGGAGAAAAAGTGATCTGGACATGGAGAGAAGGTGGGGCGCGGGCAAGATCCCTGCCACCCTTGGCATGGGTAGGGAGGAACGTCGGGAACTCAAGGACGGTCGTGACTTTGCCGGGAACGGACGGTTGCGGCCGGACGGGGGCCTCGGGAACTCCCGGTGAGCACCGAAGCGGTGCCCCGGGTGTCCCTTGAATCTTCCCTTTCGAACGCAGCGGCTCATGCAAGGATACTCCCGTGCCTCCTCCTTCGATAGCACTGTCCTGGGTGTCTGCGTCATGAGGTATGTGAAAATTGGTTCATTTTCCGGCGGACGCCAAAAAATGCTCGGAATTCTCCGGGAGTGCCCGAATCATTTCCTCCCCAATCATTCGGGTTCACTTACCACCCAGCTGTCTTCTTTGCGACGATGTAGGAATTCGGCAATGGAAGCCACTTCAAACAGGAAGCAGACAAAACGCTCATAGGTAAGCTCGGCGCTGAGACTCCATCATAAGGTAAAGTGGCTCCTGACCGACACGTTCTCCGGCGATTTCCGGAAGGAGGGAATAATTCATGGGGAACGAGGGGAGGGAAGACAGGTATCTCTATCGCCGGGCGCAACTCGTGATTAGAAAAACTGATTGATGCGCTCGAAAATGCTTAACCATGGTTTCTTATTGACAAGTATTTAGCTCGGCAAGAGCATCGCCTGAATTGGCAATCGGTAAATCATGAATCCACATCCCAGTATCGCCTTCTGGACTTGTCTCGTTTTAATGGTTTTATTAGTGCCCCATCAGTCTTCTGCTGGGGATTTGAGCCTGGGGATTCATTTGGATTACAGAATCTTTGAATCCCGAGGGGAGGTTCAACTACAATCGGTCGGGATGAGCAATTCATCCAGCACACCCTCAGGATATACTGAGTTGCAATTATGGGCCACGAAAACCTTGTATGATGGTAGCGGAACTCTATCAGGTCATCGAATAGCCAGGAAGCCATTGGGCGTACTTCCGGGCGGCTTTTATCGCAGTGTCTCGGATTACATCGTGAGGCTGGAGATGCCGCCTGCAGGGCGCTACTATTTGGTCATGGTCCTTGTCGAGGAGATTGATGGCCGAATGAAAATTGTCGATTCAGAAACCTTTTCTACGCCTGAGCTGATTGGACCACGTTTGGAAATGAAAGGGCCGATTAGGTGGCGGTATTCAGACGAAGAAGTATTCATTTCGACGGGAAGGATAATTAACCACGGACTGGAACAGACTTCGGGCATGCGGTTAGCCTTATGGATGATGCCTGATGAGAAGTACGACGGTGGAATGATTCCGGTCCTCGCTATCGCTGTTGGGTATGTCAACTTACCAGCCCTTCCGCCTAATCATGAGTATCCAGCTAGAGTTTGGACGATGCCGAAAAGATGGACCCCAACAGATGATCATCATCTTGTTGTTATTCTTGAGGAGATGTACGCTGGATACCCTATAGTTCGGCAATACGCAAACGAGCCAACGATCTTCGGGGAATTAGAGGTTGATTTTTACTCCAACGATTTCGAGTGGGCATTCTCTGATCTATTCGGTTGGATACACTCTGGGCGGATAGAAGATACCGCTACCGGGTGGATTTGGGCTGAACGCTTTGGGTGGATGAGTTTCGTCTTTCCCGATGAGAACTTTCGGGAGAAGCCTTTCTTGTGGGTGCCAAAACTCGAAACCTGGATGTCCATCAATGACGATGGCTCTTTTTTTAGCTTCGATTTCGGCAAGCTGGTTCCAACAGGCATGGACGCTTATTACTCGCCGATTTTTGGGAATGTATTAATTGGAAATTTCAATGGTTGGGTCTTCACCGACCAATTCGGCTGGGTTTGGGCGGCGCGCGATTCGAATGGCGTGTGGTTTTGGAGTGATGCCCGCGGAGAGTGGCTTGGTGTGACGCCGGGTGGAGGAATCTGGTCAACTCGCGAACAAAGGTTTCTCTAGAGAAAAGATTAGGATCGGAAAGGACACCCCCAGTCCGCCGCGAAGCGGTGCCCTGATTCGACGGAAACTGAGACAAAAAGAACGAAAGATTGAACCGGGCACCAGCAGGCTGGCGGTGAGTTGGAGGTGAAAGCCCTCTCCCGCGACGGGTTCGCCGCCCACGCGGGTCTCCGGGTCATGGGCCGTGGGCGGCAACGTACAAGGTGAGGGGTTGACAGGGGAATGTCTGGGCACGGGTATCGAGCTGCCGCATAATCAGTGGGAGAGCCGACCTCGTTGGGTGACAGGAAAGGCAATTCCGACCGGGGTGCTAAAGGCGTGTCCCGGTCGGTCTCCCCGCAGTCCTGACCCGGTCGCAGGACGGATGCTTATCGCCTGAACGCGGAATCTCCCGCACAAGCACGCGGCCCTACCCGTTTTTCGAAAACAGCGATAAAATCGGACTTTGTCTTTCTGCAGGGCCTCGTGCTCCTGACTCGGCGGAGCTCGAAGAGCGAAGACGGTTGCCGCGATGGCCGCGAATCAACCGGAAAATCGGAAAAACCCCTTTGATCACTCCACGCACTTGTGGTCACACCCGCGCCCGCGGGGGGGCCGTTCTTTCGCCTTGTCCCGGGGCGGTTCTCCGTCCATCCTGCGGCCATGTCCGATTCCGAGGAGTCGCCGGGGTTCTGGTTGAGCCCGCTTCAGCGTCGGCTGGTCACCACGGCCCTCGCCGGGTTGTCGGTTTTCGTGATCGGGGCCCTGCTCTTCGGCCTGTTTCTTCTGCTCAACGGCTTCGTGCAGGCTTTTTCCGGCGTGCTCTGGCCCATCGCCGTGGCGGGCATCCTCGCCATGTTGCTGCAACCACTGGTGCGTCTTTTCGAAGAGAGAACCTCGTTGAACCGCATCGGCGGGATCGTTCTTCTCTATGTCCTCGTCACGCTCGCTTTCGCGGCCCTGCTCGGCTTCGTCCTTCCCCTGCTCGTCGAGCAGACGGTTTCCTTCATCCGCGATTTTCCATCCATTTCCGAACGCTTCCGCGAGGCGTTCCTCGAGAAATTCCCCCAGGTGATGGATTTTCTCGATTCCTCGATCGGCCCCGAAAGAATGGCCGAGATCCGGGAAAAGCTGGAGGACCGGTTCCAGAGCCTGCTCGAGAGCCTGCCGGAGCAGATGGTTCCCGTCGCATCGAAGCTGGGTTCCTACGCGGGGGCCATCGCCGGAACCGCAGCCGGGCTCGCCATCATCCCCGTCTATGTCTTTTTCTTCCTGAACGTGCGGGGGGACAAGACCCGCGATATCGAGAAGCAGCTCTCCTGGGTCAAGAAAGACATCCGGGAGGATGTGATGTTTCTCGGCACCCATTTCGCGCACAGCATGGAGGCGTTTTTCCGCGGGCAGATTGTCATCGGGCTGATCATGGGGGTCCTGCTCGGCGTCGGGTTCTCGCTGGCCGGCGTGAACTTCGGGTTCCCCCTCGGCCTTTTCATCGGGCTCCTCAACATCATTCCCTATTTCGGCACCATGATCGGGCTCGCCACCGTGCTTCCCATCGCATGGTTCCAGCCCGGGGGCGGGCCGCTTCTCGCCGGAATCGCCCTCGCCATCTTCGTGGCCGTCCAGGTGATCGAGGGCTACTTCCTGACGCCGCGGATCATGGGAAACAAGACCGGCCTCCATCCCCTCACCATCATCATCGCGATCTTCTTCTGGGGCACCGCCCTGGGGGGCATTCTCGGGATGATCCTGGCGATTCCCCTGACCGCCTTTTTCGTGGTCGCCTGGCGGCTTCTCCGCGAGAAATACCTGGCCCGCTGGCTCGACGCGGATCAAGTTGCCGGCGAGGCGCGGTAGAAGCTTTCCCCGCCGTGGCCGGCGGGCTTCAGCCCCCGGCGCGCACCGGCCGTGCGGGAACCGCCTGCCCCCGGGGTGAAAGCGAAGCCCACGCGGACCCGGCCGGCCGGCCACCGGGCAAGCCTGAAGGCATGCCCCGCTTTCGCTTTCCCCTTGATCCCGCGCGGCCGCGCCCCGCAAAGAGATCCGTTTCTTCTTCGGGAAATAGGTTGAACTTTGGCCGGAACGGGAGATGATTCCCGCATGGTTCGATCCGCTCTTCTCCTTCTCCTGTCCTCTTTTCTTTCGCTTTCCGCCAAATCCCTGGAGGACGTCGTGGAAAAGGCGCGGGCGTTCGTCGCCCCCGAAAGCCGGCTGGAGGCGGTCGAAACCCTCCGCTACACCGGGACGCTGACTCCGGCGGCGGGCGGGGAGACCCGGGAGGTCGCGCTGCTGCTCGAGAAACCGGCGAACCAACGGCTGGAGATCACCCAGGGCCAGGGGCGCATAACCATGATCGTCAACGAGTTCGACGGCTTCATGATCCAGGAGGATCTCGAAACGGGCGAGAGCAGGGTGACCCCGCTGCCGATCGAGCAGGTGCGGCGCTTCAAAGCCAATGCCGCCGAAAACCTCTATTTCTTCGATTTCCCTCCGGGACGCCAGGTGCGGGCGAAATACCTGGGCACCGAGGAGTTCCGGGGGCGTACGGTCGATGCCGTACGCTACATCCATCCGCACGGAATACGGTTTCTGCGCTATTTCGATCCCGGGTCCGGTAAGTTGCTCGGCACGGAGACCGACACCGGCTCCGTCAACACCGAGGAGGGGGTCCGCGAGGTGGACGGGATTCGGTTTTCGGAGAAGGTGCTCTCCTTCGAGGGCGACGAACCCGTTCACACGATCCGGTTCGAGCGGATCGAGGTGAATCCCGAAATCCCGGACGGGGCGTTCGACCTGCCGGAATCCGAGTAGCTCCGCGACGTTGCCCGAGAGTGAAGGCCCGCCCGATCACAGCGGAGAACGCCGCCCGCGCGGTCGCCGCGTTCCGGAGGAAGGTGTCGTCCGCGGTCGAGACCGGCGATGCGGTCCGGCCGATCCTCGAGAGAGTCCGCGCGGAGGGCGACCGGGCGGTGCTGGACTTCACCGAGCGGTTCGACGGGGCGCGCCTCCGGCGCTCGGATCTGCGCGTCGGCGCCGGAGAAATCGAGCGGGGCTGGCGGAACACTCCTCCCTCCTCGCGCAAGGCGATCCGGTCGGCCGTCCGCTCGATCCGCGATTACCACCGCAAGTGCCTTCCCCGCGACTGGACCGGGCGGAGCCCGGATGGGTTGAGCGTCGGGGAGCGGTTCCATCCGCTGCGCAGGGTGGGGCTGTACGTTCCCGGCGGGCGGGTTCCCCTGGTTTCCACGGTCCTCATGACCGCCGTGCCCGCCCAGGTGGCCGGAGTGGGGGACATCGTGGTTTGCACGCCCCCCCAGGAGAATGGCGCCGTCTCGGACGGTTTGCTGGCCGCCTTCCACGCCCTGGGGCTGTCGGAGGTTTACCGGGCCGGTGGTGCCCAGGCCATCGGGGCGATGGCCTTCGGCACCCGGACGATCCCGGCCGTCGATCTGGTGGCCGGGCCGGGGAACGCGTATGTCATGGAGGCCAAGCGCCAGGTGTACGGGACGGTCGGGGTCGATCTCCTTCCGGGGCCGAGCGAGGTGATGGTTGTCGCGGACGGGGGAGCGGATCCGGCACTGGTCGCTCTCGACCTGCTCTCCCAGGCCGAGCACGGCACCGGAAAGGAAAAGCTCTTTCTCGCCCTTCCGGACCGGCGAACCTGGGACCGGGTGCGCGAGGAAATCCGCGCCGTGCTCGACGAAACCCCCGGAAGCGCCACGATGGCCGAGGTCGTCCGCTCGCGGACGCTGGCCGGAATCTGCGCCGATGAGGATGCGATGGTCGCCTTCGCCAACGAGGTCGCCCCGGAGCATCTCGAACTGCACGTGGCGCCCGGATCCATCACCCGGCTGACCCGGCGGATCACGACGGCGGGGGCCATTCTCCAGGGCTATGCGACCCCGACGGTTCTCGGCGACTTCGTGGCGGGGCCGAGCCACACCCTGCCGACCGACGGCACCGGGCGGTTTTCCGGCGGCCTCCAGGTGGTCGATTTCATGCGGCGGACCAGTGTCGTTCGCTCCAACGCCCCGGCGAACCGGAGGGTTCTTCCCGCCGTGGAAGCCTTCGGCGAGATGGAATCCCTCCCGGTGCACGTGTCTTCGCTGCGACGCCGCGTCGCCCCCCTCCCCCGATGAACAACGCATCATCCCCCAACCAGCCTACGGCCGCGAGCCTGGTTTCGCCGAAAATTCTGGCCGCCGAGCCCTACGTGCCGGGAGACCAGATCAACGAGCCGGGCTGGATCAAGCTCAACACCAACGAGTCCCCCTATCCGCCGAGTCCGCTGGTGGTCGCCGCGGCCCGGGCCGAACTGGACCGCCTCACTCTCTACCCGGACCCGCCGGCGCGGAAGCTGCGGGAGCGGATCGCCGCGCACTGGAAAGTGGATCCCGGCCAGGTGATCGCCGGAAACGGGTCCGACGACATCCTGAATCTCCTCGTCCGGGTCTTCAGCGACGGCGGACGGAAGGCCGGCGCGATGCACCCGAGCTACTCGCTCTACCCGGTCCTGGCCGCCGCCAACGGTTCCGCCTGGGAGGACGTGCCCTTCGAGGTTCCCTTCCGCCTTCCCGTGGAGAGGATCGTCGCGGCGGCCTGCAATCTTTTCTTCCTCACCTGTCCGCACGCGCCGTCCGGCGTCGCCTTTCCCATGGACGAAATCGGGGCGGTCGCCGACCGGCTGGACGGGCTCCTCGTGGTGGACGAAGCCTACGGGGACTTCTCCGGAGGCAGCGCGGTCTCCCTGTTGGGACGCCACCCCAACCTGTTTGTGACCCGCTCGTTTTCGAAATCCTTCGGATTGGCCGGACTGCGGGTGGGCTACGGAATCGGAAGCGCCGAAGTCGTCGGCTGGCTCGACCGCGTGCGCGACTCCTACAACCTCGACCGGGTCGCCCAGGCCGCCGCCGCCGCGGCGCTCGACGACTGGGGCTACTTCGAGGCGACGATCGGCAAGATCACCTACATCCGGGATTTCTACCGGAACGAAATCGAGGAACTCGGGTGGAAGGTCTATCCCTCCCAGGCCAATTTCCTGTTTCTGGAACCCAGGGACTCCCGCGGGCGGACCGGACCGGACGTGGCCGGGGATCTTTTCCGGTTCCTCCGGGAGCGGCGGATCCTCGTGCGATACTTCGGAACCCATGCCTTGACTCGGAATTTTCTGCGGATCAGTATGGGGGACGAAGATCAGATGACCACCCTCTGGGAGACAATCATGCAATGGCGGGAGCAAGAATAGCCGAACGCAGGCGCGAGACAACGGAAACGACCGTCGCGGCCTCCTGGAATCTCGACGGGTCGGGGGCCGCTGAAATCGCGACTGGGGTGCCTTTCGTCGATCACATGCTCACGCTGTTCGCCGTGCATGGGATGTTCGATCTGTCCGTCGAAGCCGAGGGGGACACGGGCGTGGATTACCACCACCTCGTCGAGGATCTGGGGATCGTTCTCGGGGATTGTTTCCACGCGGCCATCGGCGACAAAGCGGGAATCCGCCGCTACGGGTCGGTTTTCCTCCCCATGGATGAAACGCTCGTGCGGGTGGCCGTCGATGTCGGCAACCGGCCCTGGCTCGGCTTCGACCTGCCGAGCCATGTTGGCTTCGTAAAGGATTTCCACATCGGACTCTTCCGGGAATTTTTCCAGGGATTCGTCAATCAGGCGCGCATCAGCCTCCACATCCGGCGGGAGGCGGGCGAGGAACCCCACCACCTCGCCGAGGCCGCCTTCAAGGGAACCGCCCGCGCGCTCGACGAAGCCACATCCCCCGACCCCCGCCGCGGAGAGTCGGTTGCTTCCAGCAAGGGCACATTGAGTTCCTGAGTGCTCCGGCAGGGTAAATTCATTTAGGTGTGACCACAAGTGCGTGGAGTGATCAAAGGGATTTTTCCGATTTTCCAGTGGATTCGCGGCCATCGCGGCAACCGTCTTCGCTCTTCGAGCTCCGCCGAGTCAAGAGCACGAGGCCCGACAGAAAGACCAAGTCCGATTCTATCGTTGTTTTCGGAAAACGGGTAGGGCCGCGTGCTTGTCATGGATCATGAGCTTGTCGAATGGCGCGCGTGCCGCAGCCCAATCCCGGAGAACCAAAAATCCGAAGAATTCCTATCCGATCTCCACGCGCTTGTGGTTGCATCCCGCCCCGCCCGCGGCGCGTGCTTTTCGATTGCCGTGGTGGAAGCGGGGGCTACCATGCTCGCATGCAGGAAACCGTAAACCCCACCGGAAGCATTGCCCTTCTGATCGACGCCGACAACGCCCCGGCGGCGAAGATCGATTTCATCATCGCGGAGCTGGCCTCCTACGGCATGGTCAACATCCGCCGGGCCTACGGAAACTGGAAAAAACGGGGCCTGGCCGGCTGGGAACGGGTGCTCAACGAGTATGCGATCCAGCCCATTCAGCGCTTCGACATCGTCAAGGGGAAGAACGCGACCGACATGAGCGTGGTCATCGACGCCCTCGACATTCTCTACACGCGCAACGTCGATGTGTTCTGCCTGGTGACCTCCGACTGCGATTTCACCCCGCTGGCCCGCAGGCTGCGGGAGGAGGGCAAACAGGTCATCGGCTTCGGAGGGCAGCAGACCCCCGAGCCCTTTTCGAAGAGTTGCTCCCGCTTCCTGTTCCTGGACGAAGACGAGCGCGCGAAGGAGAACCGGAAGGAGAAGGCCTCGAACCCGTCCATCCTCAAGACCGACTCGCGGCTGATGACCCTGCTCCGGAGCGCGGTCGAGGCCGTCGGCGACGAGG
Source organism: Puniceicoccaceae bacterium (assembly GCA_046541615.1). Taxonomy (GTDB): domain Bacteria; phylum Verrucomicrobiota; class Verrucomicrobiia; order Opitutales; family Puniceicoccaceae; genus Puniceicoccus. The sequence goes on along the minus strand of JBKHCX010000011.1, from coordinate 11,784 downwards.
ACGGCTGGGCGCCCCTGGGGCTGGTCGGCTCCCACATCTCCAACCAGGGTTCGTTCGACCAGCGCAACTACGGGTTCCGCAAGCTGAGCGACCTCTTCCGGGCGATCGACCTCTTCGAGGTCCGCAAGGTGGCCGCCGGCAACGGAAGCCAGCAGCTGTGCGTCCGCGAGCGCGGCGCCTGAAGGAGCCGGAGGCTCACCGTTCCCCGGTGACGTACCGCGAGTCCACGTACTCCCGCTCGGCCTCGGGCATGCTCTCGCGCAGCCGGCGCGCGCGGTCGCCGTGGGAGGGGTGGGTGGAGAGCCATGCCGGCGGTCCGCCCGGGGAATCCTCGGCCATTTTCTCCCAGACCCCCGGAGCGACCGCCGGGTTGTATCCCGCCCGGGCCATGTACAAGAGCCCGATGTAGTCGGCCTCCCGTTCGTGCATCCGGCTGTAGGGCAGGGCCACCCCCAGGGTGCCCCCCAGTCCGTAGGCGGCCATGACGATCTGTTTCTCGGCGGGATCCAGGTCCTCGATCGCGTAGCCGACCCCGACGCCGATTCCCGCCAGGACCATCGCCTGCGAAAGGCGCTGGTTCGCGTGCCGGGCCGTCACGTGGGCGACTTCGTGGGCGATGATGAAGGCCAGCTCGTCCTCGTTCTCGACCACGTCGAAGAGCCCGTCGTACACCGCGATCTTGCCGCCCGGCAGCGCGAAGGCGTTCACCTGGTCCTCGTCGATGTAGATGAATTCCCAGTCGGCGGCCGGCACGGCGCCTCCGACGACTCCGGCGACCCGCCGGCCGACGCGCTGGATCATCTCGTAGTTGCGCCCGCTCGTGATCAGGGGTGAATTCGCTTTGATCTCCTCGAAACTGGAAAGCCCCATCCCCACCACCTGGCTCTCCGGCAGGAGCGTGAAGGAGGATCGTCCCGTTTCCGGCACGGTGTAACAGCCGCCCAGCAGAAGAAGACAGGCCGGAGCGGAGAGAAGGAAGCGGTGCGCGATTGAATTTCCCATGCGGCAAGCCTGACACAAAAACCGGCCCCGGGAAACCCTATTCCTCGCGCCGCCCCGCCCTTGCCGGAGGGCGGCCATGCCGGGGCCGGTCGCTCCGGGCCTGCGACCCAAACCGCGCGAGCGTCTTCGCTCTCCGGTCAGCGCCGGGCCGGGAGCGCGTGGCCCTCTATCTTGAGACGGGGCGCTCTCCGCGAATTCCGGTCCCGGCGGCTTGCCTCGCCCGCTCCAGCAATTCCTCGAAGCGGTCGATGGTGCGCGACCACGGGTGGGCCTCGGCGGTCTGGCGGGCCTCCTCCCGCAGGGCGGGCCAGCGGGCGCGTTCGGCGGTGAGTTCGGCGGCGGCGGCGCGGAAGGCCCCGGCGTCGTCGAAGGGGACGAGGCATCCGTTTTCCCCCGAGTCGATGAACTGCCTGCCGGCGGCGTAGTCGTACGTCAGGACGACAAGGCCGCTCGCGAGGGCTTCGAGAACCACGTTGCCGAAGGTCTCCGAAGTGCTCGCGAAAAGAAAAAGGTCCGCCGAGGCGTAGTGCCGGGCGAGGTCGGCGTCGAAGCGCATGCCCGCGAACCGCACCTCCGGCCACTTGCGGGCGAGCTTCCGCCGCACGGGGCCGTCGCCGACGACCACCATCCCAAGTTCCGGGCAGCCCTTCCGCGCGGCCGACCAGGCTTCGAGCGCGAGGGGGATGTTCTTCTCGGCGGCGGCGCGGCCGACGTAGATGGCGACGGGATCCGCGGGTCCGGCCCCCCATTCCCGGCGGAGGGCCTCGTCCCGGCGGCCGGGCCGGAAGAGTCCGGTATCGACGCCGCGTCCGAGCCGCTCGAGCCGCTCGATCCCGCTTTCGCGCAGGCGCTCGATGAGGGCCGGATCCGGGACCGTCGTGAGCGCGCAGCGGTTGTGGAACCAGCGCAGGTAGCGCAGGGCGGTCCCCTCCAGGAAGGGGGCGCCGTAGTCGGCGCAGTAGTCCTGGAAATTCGTGTGGAAGGTCGAGGTGACCGGCAGGCCCCGGCGGCGGGCCGCGCGGAGGGCCGCGAGCCCGAGAGGTCCTTCGGTGGCGACATGGACGAGATCGGGCCGGACCTCCCGCAGGATCCGGCCCAGGCGGCCCGGGGACGGCAGCCCGAAACGGAGCCCCCGGTAGTTGGGAATCGGCACGCCGAAGACCGGAACGATCCGCGCCCGGCCCGGTCCGGCGGCGGCGGCCTCGCCGCCGCGGCCCGGCTTGACCAGGGCCACCTCGTGCCCCCGGTCCAGGAGGCCGCGCACGAGACGCTCGTTGGTCATCGCCACCCCGTTGACCTCGGGCGGATAGGTTTCGGTGACGAGCAGGATTCTCATGGCGGCGGGTTCTCCGCTCCGCGCGGAGCGAGCACAAGAAAAGAATACCGCAGGCCCCCGTCCTCGGAGTCGGTCCGGGAGAGTACGACCGGAAACCGGTCCCGCCACTCGGGGAAGAACGTGTCGCCGGAGTATTCGCGGTGCACGAGGGTCAGGTGCAGCCGGCGGCAGAAGGGAAGCCCCTCGGCGTAAACGCGTTCACCGCCGGCGATCCAGATCGTCCCGCCCGCGGGCGCGGCTTCCGAAAGGGCGGCTTCCAGCGAGCCGAGCACGGTGGCGTCGGGCGGGTTCCACCAGGTCCGCCCGCTCAGCACGATGGTGCGGGCCGCGCCCGGAAACGCCCGCCCCCGGCTCTCGTAGCACCGCCTGCCCTCGACCACCACGCCCCCGCGTACGCATTCGTGGAGGTAGGCGACGTCCTCGGGAAGGTCCCACGGCAGGCCGCCGCCCCTGCCGATGACCCGGTTGAGGGAGACCGCCGCGATGGCCCGCACGTCCGGGGCGCCCCGTTCCGGCGCGCGGCCGCCGCCATTTGTTCCGCTTTGGATACCCATTCCCCCTCTCTCCTGCTATGCCGGACGCGCGGATTCGCCAGTGGCCGCGCTATTCCGGCCGGTCTTTTCCGGCGTCGCCCGGGATGCCCCCCCGGCCCTTCCCCGCCAGGGAGAGCGCCTTGGCGAGCATACCCTCGGGCAACGGACGGGGGGCGCCTTTTCCATCGTCGGGCAGGATCGGCCGGACCTGGTCGCCGATCCAGTCGCAATCAAGCCGAAGCTCGGCGAGCGCGAGTTCGACCTGATCCATCCAGGCCTGGTCCGCGCCGTCCGCGGCCGTCCGCATGCCGGCCAGCCTCTCCCCCATTTCCTCCACGTGCCGGCGCAGGGTTTCGAGATCGGCGTAGGTCTGTTCGAAGGCCTCCCCGACCCGGTCCGGCAGGGGCGGACTCTCGCGCAGGGCCGCGACGTAGCGGAAGTAGTCCGGCAGGGCGACGAGAAGGGCGCCGGTCACCACGCACACCCCCAGGATCGCGATCCCGGCGACCGACGGCTCGCGCCACGAGGCGACCCCGGCGGCGGCTCCGGCGATCAGGCAGAGGATCCCGCATCCGCGCGAAATCCAGGTGCGGAAGTCCGGCAGCCCGTCCCCCCGGAAGGAATCCCTGTCCGCCCAATCCCTCATTCGCCGCGCACCCTCGGGTAGAAGCCCACCTTGCGGTAAACCTTGGAAAGCGTGCGGTAGGCCCGGTCCTGCGCGGCGGCCGCCCCGGCGGCGAGAACCGACTCGAGGTAGCCCTTGTCGCCGATCAATTCCCCGTGGCGGGCGCGCACGGGATCGAGGAGGGCGACGACCGCGTCGCCGGTCTCCCGCTTCAGCTCCGCGTATCCTTTGCCGGCGAAGCGGCCGACCAGCTCCCCGACCGGCTCGCCGCCGGCGGCGGAGAGGATCTGGAGCAGGTTCGCCACCCCCGGTTTGTCGTCTCCGGGGCGGATCTCCGACCCCGAATCGGTGACCGCCGACATGACTTTCTTCCGGATGCGCTCGGGGGGGTCGAGCAGGAAGATCGTCGCCAGCGGATCTTCGTCGGACTTCGACATCTTTTTCGCCGGATCCTGGAGCGAGCGGATCCGGGCGCCGTCTTTCGGTATGAAGGGCTCGGGCACGGTGAAGGTCTCCGAGAAATTGTGGTTGAACCGCCGGGCCAGATCGCGGCACAGCTCGAGGTGCTGGCGCTGGTCGTCGCCCACCGGCACCCGGTCGGCGTTGTAGAGCAGGATGTCCGCCGCCATGAGCACCGGATAGAAGAGCAGGCCGGAGTTGATCGAGGCCTGCGCGCGCGCGCCGCCGTGGCTGAAACGAGGCCCGTCGTCGGAATCGCCGACCGCGAAACCGAGGCGGGCGGCCTTCTCCTTGAACTGGGTCATCCGCTGGAGGTCGCCGATCGGCGTCTGGCAGGCGAGCACCCAGGCCAGCTCCGCGTGGCCGGTCACGTGCGACTGGATGAAGAGATGGCTCCGTTCGGGGTCCATGCCCGAGGCGATGTACTGGGCCAGACAGGACAGGGTATTGCGCCGCAGATCGGCTGGAACGGTTTTTGCTGTGATGGCGTGCATGTCCACGATCCCGAAGAAACATTCCGCCTCGTCGAGCATCCCCGCCCAGTTCCGCAACGCCCCGAGATAGTTCCCCAGGGTGAGCACGCCGGAGGGCTGGGCGCAGGTTAGGATGACGGGCTTTTTCGGCTTTTCGGGAGTTTTCATTGGAAAAATCGTGAACGTTCGGAAGGCGAGGTGCGTCTCACCCCCAATCGCATGTGAATATTTCTATTGCACGAACCAGTAGGAGCTTCAATAATCGTCTTCATTCAAACAACAAAAATTCCGACTGAATCCGTTTTCCCAAAAGAACCTTCGTTTTCCCCATATCTTCGGGAGGCGTTTGAATCAAAATTTCCAAAGTGGCTACAGCAACCTTATCTCCAGAAGATACTCTGAAACTCAAAGAATCCTTGAAGCGGTGCCCCGAGGGCACTTTCGAGGCGGCGGTCGAATACCGGGAGTCTTCCAACCCCGAGCTGGTTCCCGGGATCGTGTCCGGCATCATCGAGCGATTCCTCGAACCCGAAGCAAAGCCCCTGCTCCACGCGGGCCGGTCGGATGTGCGCCTTTTCGAAGACCTCGGCATCGATTCGCTGACGATGATGGAGATCGTCATCCTCGTCGAGGAGACCCTGAACATCTCTTTCGACAACAACGAGCTTCGCGAGCTGCGCACCCTCGACGACATACAGACCTACATGGACAGCAAGGCCTCGGGCGCCCCCGTTCCCAAGCGCGCCGCCTCGCTCGGGTTCGAGGAGATCGCCGCCGTTCTCCCCCAGCAGCCGCCCTTCCTCTTCCTCAACCGCGCCACGGTCGGGTCGCACTCCGCCAAAGGCGAATACAAGGTGGATGGCAGCGAGTTTTTCCTCGAAGGCCACTTCAAGAACAATCCGGTCGTCCCCGCCTCGATCATGATCGAGGCCCTCGGGCAGCTCGCCGTCCTCTTTCTCCTCAAGACGGACGGCGAACATCTGCCCCGTCCGGTGCTTCCCGAGGCCGTCTTTTTCAAGAGCTGCGACGGCGTGCGCTGCCACCGGGTCTGCCGTCCGGGCGACCATTTCTCCATGGAGGTCAGCCTCAAGCGGATCCGGCGGCCGATCGCCGTTTTCGAGGGGCTGATCAACGTCGGGAAGGAGAAGGCCGCCTTCGCCGAGGAGATCACCCTCGCCTTCGACTGCGCCGAGGCCGACTCCGACGAAGCCCCGGCCCAACTCAACGGAACGGCGCACGCCTCCGTCCACGTTTCCTGAAAACTCCGTCCGAGGCACCGAAGAACCCCCTCCGCGCCGATCCGGGCCGCCTTCTCTACCTCTGCACGACCTTTCCCCGGCTATCGGAGACCTTCGTCCGGCGCGAGGTCCGGCTTCTGCGCCGGAGACTTCCCCTGGAGGTGGTGTCGCTCTGGAAGGGGGGCGGCGACACGGAAATCCCGGTGCGCCGGTTCCGCCTGCGCTCCCTCCTGCGCCTCTTCTACCTGCTGCCCGCCTGGATGATCCGCAATCCGGGCGCGTTGTGCCACCTGCTCGGGGCCGTGATCCGCCGGCCGAGCCATTCGATTCTCTCCGCCCAGGAGACGTTTCTCGGAATCGGCGCCGGGGTCGTCATGGCCGCGGAGGTCCGGCATCGCCCGCCGGCGTGGATCCACGCGATCTGGGCGACCGCGCCCGCCACGGCGGCGTGGACCATCCACCTGCTCACAGGCGCCCGCTTCTCCTTCGGAGCCCACGCCTACGACCTTTTCCAGAACGGGGGCGACTGTCTGCTCGACAACAAGATCCGCGCCGCCGCCTGGATCCGCACCTCGACGACCGCCGCCGCCGATGAACTCGTCCGCCGGGGCGCCGCCCCCGGCCGGGTGGTTCTCGTCCGCCGCGGCCTCGAATCGCTGCCGCCGCCGGCGCCGCCCCGGCCGGCCGGGGCGGCGCTCCGCCTTCTGTCGGTGGGGCGGCTCGTGCGGAAGAAAGGATTCGCCGACCAGATCGATCTGTACGCGGAACTGCTGCGGCGGGGCGAATCGTTCGAGGCGACCCTCGTCGGCGAGGGTCCGCTGCGCAGGGAGCTGGCGGGGAAGATCCGCCGCCTCGGCCTGGGGGGGCGCGTGCGGATGGCCGGAGCCCTGCCCCACGACCGGGTCGAAGCGCTCCTGCGGACCGCCGATCTTTTCCTGTTCACCGGCAGGGTGTCGCGCGACGGCGACCGCGACGGGCTCCCCAACGTGATCCCCGAGGCGATGGCCGCGGGCGTGCCCGTCGCGGCCCGCCCGGCCCCGGGGGTGCGGGAGGCGGTCATCGACGGCGAAACCGGCCTCCTCCTCGACGAGGCCGGCCCGGCGGAGAAATGGGCCGACCAGATACTCGCGCTCTGGCGCGATTTTCCCTCCCGCGAAAAGATGTCCACCCGCGCCCGGGCGTGGGTGGAGGATCACTTCCTGGCGGTCCGCAACACCGCCCGGCTCGCCGAACGATTCGCGCAATCGGGCGTCCGCCCGAACCCACCCGAGGAGCCCGCGCAACCCGCCGCCGGCGGAAGAACCGGCTAGCGCATCCCCGCCCGCGCCCCGGATCATGCCTTGGGCCCGACGACACAGGTTTCATGAAGCATCTCCTCCTCGCCCGCACCGACCGGATCGGCGACGTGGTCCTGACCACCTCCGCCTTCGGCCCCCTGCGCCGGTGTTTCCCCGGCGCCCGGCTGCGCATCCTCGTCCGGCCCGGGATCGCCCCGCTCCTGGCGCCGGACTCCCGGATCGAGACCGAGCCCTGCCCGCCCGGGCCGGGGCCGAAGGGCTTCCACTGGGGCCGCTTCCGGCGGTGGCTCGGTCGTTTCCGCGCGGACCGTCCCGACGCCGCGGTCTTCCTCCACCCCGACAACGACCTCCAGCTCGCCGCCGCCTTCGCGGGAATCCCCCGGCGGATCGGCTACCGCCGCCAGCTCGGCCGCCTGGGGCTCAACGAGACCATCGCCTACCGCCGCCACCTGGGCCACCGCCACGAAGCCGCCTGCAACTTCGACCTGCTCGCCCGGGCCGGGTGCCCGCCCCCGGAGCGGATCCGCCCCGAGCTTTTTCTCCCGGAGACACCGGATCCGGAAGGACCCGGCGGAACCGCCGGGCCCTACGCCGTCTTCCACCCGGCGGCCTTCGGGGACAAGCCCCGGTGGCCGCCCGCCCACTACGCCCGGCTCGCGCTCGCCCTCCACGGATCCCTCGGCTGGCGGATCGTTCTGGCCGGAGCCGGGCCCCACCCGGAAACCGCGGCGGCCTTCCGGGAGCACGGCCTGCCCGGAGAGGCCTGGACCGACCGGGGCGGGATCGACGATCTCCCGGGCACCGCGCGCCTCCTGGCCGGAGCGGCCGTCGTCGTCTCGCGCGACAGCGGACCCGCCCACATGGCGGCGGCCCTCGGCGCACCCCTCGTCTGCCTCATGGGCCAGTGCGACCCCATCCACTCTCCGACCCGCTGGGCGCCGATCGGAGCCAGGGTCCGCACGCTGATCTCGGACCTCCCCCCGGAGAAGGGGGAATCACGGAAAGACCGCTGGAGCCGGTGCTTCGCCGCGATCACCCCCGGGCAGGTCCTCGCGGCGGTCCGGGAACTCGCCGACGCAGGGTGAGCATCGCCCGATCCGGATCGCGCCGGCTGGCCGCCGCATGGAAAGCCGCCGCTTCGCCACCCCCGGGGGCGGCGAGAGGAGACTTCCGGCCGGAGAAAAAAAAGAAAAACTTATTGCACTCCCTCCCGGGATAAGAAATACTCTCCGTGCCGTGACAGAGAGTCCCACAGACGAGGATCTGGAAAAGAAGCTGGGAAGGAAGCCGACGGCCTACGACCGGTTGACCCGCCGGGACAAGGCGCTGCTCCTGCTCGCCTTCGTTCTCCTGCCTCTGATTTTGATCGGTCTGGTGATCGGGATCGGCTTTTGAAGAGAGGAAGCCCCCCGGATCAGTTCAGATCGAGGAGCCTGCGGATTTCGGACCACAGGGAGGAAAAGGATTTCGCCGCCGCCGAGGTCCGTCCGAAAGCGGCGACGGGCCGGCGGTGCTCGCCCATGCGTTCGACGATGCTCGCCGAGGGAACGCTCGTGCCGAGGTAGGTTTTCTCCCCCGCGCGGGACGGCTCGTTCTCCACGATCTCGCGGTGCAGGCGCTTGCGCCGGTCCACCTGCGAGAAGAAGGCGCGGAGGCGGGAGCGCGGGATCTTGTGGTCCCGGAAAAAGTCCGTCAACTGGTCCAGGCAGTTCGTTGAAAGCGTCGTGGGGATGGTCGGGACCAGCACGAGATCCGAGAGATGGAACAGGTTCTCCGAAAAGAGCGTGATCCCCGCCGGGGCGTCCGCGACGAGCAGGTCGTAGTCGTCGCGGAATCCCTTGAAAAGCGAGCGCAACGCGGTAGAGGATTTCTTTTCCCGGTCGATCGTCCGGTCGAGATCGCGGAAGGCCAGGTGGGCGGGGAGCACGTCGAGGTTCATGAACTCCGTCGGGCGCACCTGCTTGTGGGCGAAGGATTTTCCCTTGAGAAGCTTGCCCGTCTTCATGGTGTCCGCGGATTCGGCCCGCAGGAAGAAGGAGGAGGATCCCTGCGGATCAAAGTCGCAGAGGAGGGCGCGGAAACCCTCGCCGGCCGCCGCGTGCGCGAGGTTCACCGCGGCGGTGGTCTTGCCGACGCCGCCTTTCAGGTTGTAGAGGGACAGGATTTTCATGGATCAAACGGGGTCTGCTGCTGGGGTCGCGTACGAAAAAATACCGGCGGGCGGCTACTCCCGCCCCGGGAGCGGCTCCTCCTCCGCCGGCCGAAGGAAGCTCTCGATGGTTTCGAAGTGGGCGCGGATCGCCTGGAGGGGCCGCGAGGAACGGATGATCTCGTGGAAAAGCCCGGATTTTTCGGCCTTCAGGCGCTGGATGTTCTCCTCGATCGTCCCCTGCGCGACCAGCCGGTACACGAAGACCGTCTTCTGCTGGCCGATCCGGTGGACCCGGTCCACGGCCTGCTCCTCGGCGGCCGGATTCCACCACGGGTCCAGGAGGAAGACGTAGTCGGCCGCATGGAGGGTGATGCCCGTCCCGCCGGCTTTCAGGCTGGCCAGCATGACCGACGCGCGCCGGAGTTTCTGGAACTCGGCGACCGGCGCCTCGCGGTCCCGGGTCGAGCCGGTCAGCCGGAAACGGCGGATGCGCGGAAACTGCTCCGCAAGGGCCTCCTCCACCAGATCCAGCAGGGAGACGAACTGGCTGAAGATGACCACCTTCCTCGGTCCGACGAGGATTTCGCCGAGGTGCTCGAAAAGGGTTTCGAGCTTGCCGCTGGCTTCGGCCAGGGGGATGTCGCCGGGGATACCGGCCTCCTCGAGAAAGTTTCCGGGCAGGAGCCGCAGGTCGCAGCAGGCCTGGCGCAGCCGGGTGATCGCCGTGAGAAAGTGGAGACTGCTCTGGCCGTGGAGGTGCCGGAAGTCTTCCCGGAACTCGCGGAAAACCGTCTCGGCGATACGGTTGTAGGTCCGGCGCTGCTGGTCGCCGAGAGGGCAGAGCAGCTCGGTCTCGACCTTCTCCGGCAGCTCCTGGGCGACCTCTTTCTTGGTCCGCCGGATCAGGAACGGAGCCGCCTGGAGACGCACGCGGTGGACGAGGCCCTGCCGGTCGCGGTTCATCTCCTCGAAGAACTCCTTTCGCCCGCCGAGCAGATCGGGCATCAGGAACCGGAAGATCGACCACAGGTCCATGTGGCTGTTCTCGATGGGCGTGCCCGTCAGGGCGATGCGGTGCCGGGCGGCGATCCCGAAGCAGGCGCGGCTGACTTTGGCGTCCGGATTCTTGATCTGCTGCGCCTCGTCGAGAACGGCGTAGCGGAAACGGATGTCCTCGAGCCAGGCCCGGTGCCGCCGCAGCTGGGTGTAGCTCGCCACCCAGAGGCAGGGATGCGGATGCTCCCTCCACGAATGCCCCGTGCGCAGGGTCTGGACCGGCAGGCCGGGGAAGAAGCGCTCCGCCTCGCGAATCCACACCGAGACCACACTGGCCGGACATACGACGAGCGAGGCCTCCGCGAAACCGCCGCAGTGGAGGAGCGAAAGGATCTGCACCGTCTTCCCCAGGCCCATTTCGTCCGCGAGCAGGGGGTGGCAGTCGTTCCGGCAGAGATGGGCCAGGTGGGCCACCCCGCGCCTCTGGTAGGGCCGCAGAAACGAGGGAGTGCCGGGGGGCGGATCGGGATCCGGGCGCTTCAGGGCGGCGACCCACTCCTCGACCTCGGGGGACAGCCGGAAGGTCACGGCGTGGGTCTGGAAGAGGCTCAGGAACAGATAGGGCGGCAGGTCGCGCCGCTGGCCGCCGGGCAGGGATTCGAGTTGCCGCGAGATCTCGATTCCCTCCGGATCGAGGCGGACCAGGCCGCGGCCGGGGAGGAAGACCGGGCCGTCCTTCCGCCGGAGCAGGCGGGCGATCTCCTGCTCGGAGAGGACCTCCGAACCCACGCGCGACGACCACTCGAGCCGGAGACCGCCGGTTTCCGCCGAGCGGGCCACGTTCGCCTCAAGGCGCACCTCCCTCTGGCCGTGGTTCAGCAGGGCGACATCGGCGGTGCGGTGCACGTCGAAGGACTCCTCCCAGGCGGGGATGCCGTTGCGGAGAAAGCTGAGAAACCGCTCCGATTCCGCCATTTCGAAGACCCCCGTCCGTCCGTTGAAGCGGAACCCGTTCCGCCGGGCCATGTGGGAGAGCTGGAAGAGACGCTCCCGGCGGTTGTGCTCCACCTCCTTCTCCTCGCCCGCCGAGGGCAGGGTGCGGAAGCAGAGCTTCCCCCCGTCGATGAAGAAGAGCAGAACCGGCCGCTTTCTCTCGCGCGGGGGCGGGGCGGGGCCGGGCGCCGCAGACTCGTCGGCGGCCTCGTTCCGGACCGGTTCCCTGTCCTCGAAAGGCAGGGGCGAGAGGCGTTCGGCCATGATCTCCTCCACCTCGTACAGCCCGGCCACGGCCAGGGCCAGGCCGAGCGGCCGGTCGTTGCGCGAATCCCTCACCGCCGGCCCCAGCCGCGACCATTCGACGATGGCGTACGCCTCCTCGCCGTCCGTCTGAGCCGAAACCGTCAGGGAGGCCGGGGTCAGGTCGATCGCCAGGATCCGGTTCCGGCGGTAGAGGCGCCGCCCGAGCGCCAGGGCTTTTCCGGGGAAATGGCGCTCCCAGTCTCCGGCCAGGCACCCGTGCCACCGCTCGAGAGCGGTATCGGTGTAGGTGTGCCTGGCGTCGCGCGAAAACATGCAATCGGTTATCCAAACGCACCCGCGGCCCGGGATCAACCCTGCATCGGCTCGAAGACATGCGCGGATGCAACCCGGCGACCGGGCAGGCAAGGTTCGG
>JBKHCX010000010.1:0-29958 GCA_046541615.1 Puniceicoccaceae bacterium | reverse complement strand
GGCACCGCCCGGGGGTTCCGGAAAGAGAAACCCGTCCGCAGGCTGAAGGCCTGCTGCCAGCAGCTCGGTCCGGGGATATTGGGGCAGGCCTTCAGCCTGCGGTGGCGGGGGCGGGTGGACCCGGGGCGGCGCCCCGGGCTACGGTGGGATTGCGCCGTTGGCGCGGGGAACGGACCGGCCGGTCGCCGAGGCCAACGGCCTCACCCATCGCAGCCCCGGGCACCGCCCGGGGGTTCCGGAAAGAGAAACCCGTCCGCAGGCTGAAGGCCTGCTTCCAGCAGGTCGGTCCGGGGATATTGGAGCAGGCCTTCAGCCTGCGGTGGCGGGGGGCGGGGGACCTTCAAAGTCCGAGAATGTCGGCCAGAGCCTTTTCCACCCCGTCATCCTCGTGGCCGGCCTTTCCGTCCGGCCATCGGGCGGCGACATAGCCGTCCGGGCGGACCAGGACCGCTCCGTCGGCGGAAATCCCGTAGAGATCGAGAAACGCCTCCATGTCGGTCCGGAACGATTCTCCGGCGACCACCACTCCGGGGCGGGGTGCTTTCGCCGGGCCGCCCGCGCCGGTCGTGAACGCTTCCCTCCGGAATCCTCCGTCCGGACCGCACAGGAGCACGAAGTCCTTTCCGAAAAGATCGAGAGTCGATGTTTCGCCGTTTCCGCCCCGGATCGCCAGATGCGGCGCCCGGTGGCCGGGCCGGGCGGTCGGCACGTAGTCGTTGACCGGATCGGGCGGGGACGGAGGGTCGGTGTCGTCGGGAACGAGGGCGCCGCCTTCCCCGTAGGCCGGCCCGAGATCCACCCCGGCCCCGCTGCCTCCCCGCCGGGAGTGTCTGATCTTCTCTTTCGCCACGTCCCAGTGGCCGGTCATGGCCGCCCCGACAATCTGGAAGACCTCGTCGGCGTTGCCCTCGGCGTTCTCGAAAATGAACTTCACCACGCCGAGACGCTCCCGCTCGTAGGTATCGAGCAGACTTTCGGCCGCCTGCCCCTTGAGGACGAGCGCAAGCTTCCACGCGAGATTGAAGGCGCTCTGCAGCCCCGTGTTCATGCCGAGGCCGCCGGCGGGCGAAAGCCGCGCGGCGGCGTCCCCCGTCAGAAAAATCCGCCCGGCCCTCCAGCGGGTCGCGACTTTCGGGCTCATGACCCAGGGGCTCACGCTGATCACTTCCACCGGCACGTCGGGCAATCCGGAGACCCCGCGGATGATGTCCTGAAACATCGCGGGCGAATAGTCCGCGGCGGATTCGCCCGCCTGCAGGAAGTGATGCATCAACCACTCGTCCCTCCCGTTCACCGCCACGAAGAATTCGTACGACTCGTCGTCCAGCAGACTGTAGAGAACCGACTCGCGCCCCTTGAGGTGCTTCCCGTAGTCGGCCCGGAAATAGACGTTGAGAAAGTGGCCGCGGTCGCCGGGACCGCGGGTTTCGATCCCCAGTTTCTCCCGGATGGGACTGGCGGCTCCATCGGCGGCGACCGCCCATTGCGCCCGGAGGGTGCGGATATCCCCCGAGGTCGGATCCCGGAAGGAAACCGTGACCCCGTCGCCCGAATCCTCCAGCGACTCCACCCGGGTATGGAAACGGATTTCCGAGAACTCCTCGCGCTCGACGGCCTCTTTCAGGACCGCCTCGGTGTGCGGCTGGGGACAATGGATGCGCCCGCACGGCGTGAGGGATTCGTCCACCTCGACCAGCGGAGACCGGCCGAATTCCTCCCCCGCGAAGCTCCGGAGCCAGATCTGCACCGCATGGATTCCGGAGGGCAGATCCTTCTCCCGCATCCGATCCAGGATCCCCAGTTGACGGTAGATTTCCGCCGTTCGCCGGGTAACGCCCATGGCTTTCGGATGGAACGAAATATCGGGATGCTTCTCGAAAACGACGTTCCGGATCCCTTGGCGGGCGAGGAGAAGGGAGGAGAGCAACCCGCAGGGACCGCCGCCGATGATCGCAACCTGTGTGTCCATGGGCACCGTTTCAGCAGAGAAACGGACGCAGTTCAAGAACGCGCGTGCCGGTCCCCGGTCGGAACGACGGGTTTGACACGATATTCACCCGGAAGGACCGGCGCCGCCCGTCACAAAGCCCCGCCGTCTTCGTCGAAGAGGTGGATCTCGTCCACCCGCAAGCCGAGTTCGATCTCCCCGCCGGGCTCCGCCCCTTCGCCGGCCGGCAGGCGGGCGACCAGCGAGCGCTCCTGTCCGCCGCGCTCGCTCTCCTCGGATTTCCGGCTCACGCCGGGCGGCAGGTAGGTTTCGACCGAGGCGTCGAAATAGACGATCCGCTCATGCCCGAGGGCCTCGGTGGTCCGCACCCTGCCCCGGATCCGATGGTCCCCGCCGACTTCCCCGGCCGGGCGGAAGGCCTCCGGCCGGAAGCCGGCCAGCACGTTCCTGCCGACGTGCCGCTCGAGCGGCCCGCGGTCCTTGTGGCGCCGCGGATCGAAACCCATGGAATAGTCGCCGAATTCGATGACGAACCGGCCGTCCTCCTTCCGCAACCGGGCCGGCAGCACGTTCATGCGCGGGCTGCCGATGAAGGTGGCGACAAACACATTGGCGGGATGGTCGTAGATGACCTGGGGCGGGGCGCACTGCTGCAGGCGCCCGTCGGCCAGCACCGCCACGCGGTCGCCCAGGGTCATCGCTTCGATCTGGTCGTGGGTCACGTACACGGTGGTGATGCCGATCTCGCGCTGCAAATCCGCGATCTCGGCGCGGATTTCGACCCGGAGCTTCGCGTCGAGGTTCGAAAGCGGTTCGTCCATGAGGGAAACGAGCGGGTCGCGCACAAGCGCGCGGCCCATGGCGGCCCGCTGCCGCTGGCCGCCCGAGAGTTCCTTCGGCTTCCGGTCGAGGTATTCGGCCAGCCCGAGCATCTCCGCCGTCCGGCGGATGCGTTTTTTCCGCTCGCCGGGGGCGACGCCCATCATCCGCAGCGGAAACTCCATGTTGCCCCGGACGGTCTTGTGCGGATACAGGGCGTAGTTCTGGAAGACCATGGCGATGTTGCGCTCCTGCGGAGTGCGGTCGTTGACGACCTCGCCGCCGATGCGGACCGTACCCCCGCTCACACTCTCCAGGCCGGCGAGGATCCGCAGGGCGGTCGATTTTCCGCAGCCCGAGGGGCCGACGATCACGACGAACTCGCCGTCGGACACCTTGAGGTTGAAATCCTCCAGCGCCACGGTGCCGCCGGAGAAGACTTTCTTCACGTTTTCGAATTCGATTTCGGACATGGGGACAGGCTTGCAAACGGGTTTATTCCTTCGATCCGGTGGAGGCGATGCCGCGTACGAACCAGCGTTGGAAGATCAGGAAGACGAGGAGCACGGGCGCGACCATCATCACGCCGAAGGCGAGGATATCGCCCCACTTCAACGGGGGCAGCGTGTGGAAGGTGGCGATCGCCACCGGCAGGGGTCGCACCCGCTCGCCGCTGGTCACGATCTCGGGCCAGAGGAAGAACCCCCAGAAGAACAGGAACGTAATGATCGTGACGGTGGCGAAGACGGGTTTGGAGTTCGGCACCACGATCTCCCAGAAGGTGCGCAGGGTGCTCGCGCCGTCCACCCGCGCGGCGTCCTCGAGTTCGCGCGGCAACCCGAGGAAGAACGTGTGGAAGAGGTAGATCGAGAACGCGTTGGCCATGAACGGGAGGATCTGCACCAGATAGGTGTCGCGCCAGCCGAGCAGGCTGATCTGGTAGAAGAGCGGGACCGCGATCGCCTCGTAGGGCAGGATCATGAGCATGATGACGAAGAGAAAGACGAGGTCCCTCCCCTTCCATCGCAGCCGGGCGAATGCGTAGCCCGCGAGCGAGTTCACCACCAGCCCGCCCAGCACGATGGAACCGGTGATGAAGACCGAGTTGAAGAGAAAGCGCCCGAAGTTCACCCGCTCGAAGACATCGGCGTAGTTCCGTGCGGTCAGCTCGTCCGGCAGAAAGGCCTTCCAACTGCCGGCCTCGGCCAGCACTTTGGCGTCGGGTTTGAAGCTGCCCACCACCATGAAGGCGACCGGCGCGATGTAGAGCGCGGCGGCCGCCACGACGACGAGGTATTTGAGCACGGTTTTCGGTGTCCGCCTCATTCGACCTCCCTTTCCTGTTTGACGAGGGCCCGCTGGACCAGCGTGACGAGCAGCACCATGACGAAGAACACGACGGTCATGGCCGAGGCCTGGCCGACCTGCTGGCGGTCGAAAACCGTGCGGACGGTCTCGTACATCACCGTCGTGGTCGCATCGACCGGGCCGCCCCGGGTGGTGATCTCGACCTGCGCGTACACGCTGAAGGCGAGGATCGTCGTCACCAGCATGGTGAAGACCAGCGCGTTCCGCAACTGCGGCAGGGTCACATGAATGAACTGCGACCACCTGCCGGCGCGATCGACGGCCGCCGCTTCGTAGAGCGATCCGGAAATGGACTGGAGACCGGCCAGCAGGACGATCATCTGGAAGCCCACCCCCTGCCAGAGCGAGAAGAGCATGATGCCGGGCAGGGCCAGCCAACGGTTGTTCAGCACATCGACCGCATCGACGGCGCCGAAGGAGACGAACCGGAGAAAGGAGTTCATGAGCCCTTCCGGTCCGGGCGCGTAGATCAGCTCCCACACCACGGCGACGAGCGCCATGGGGAACACCACCGGCATGAAGAACAGGGTCCGGAAAAACGCCCGGCCGCGCAGCCGCTGGTTCAGGAGCAAGGCCAGGCCCAGCGCGACCACGGTTTGCAGGGGCACGACGACCGCCGCGAAGAGGATGTTGTTGAAAAGCGCGCGCTGGAACGACGCGTCGCCCAGGATCCGCTCGTATTGCTGGAGGCCGACGAACCGGGTGGGCAGCGGCGATCCCATGCGCAGGTCGGTGAACGAAAGAACCACCGCCGTCAGGAAGGGAACCGCGATGAACAGGAACAAGCCGAGCACCCCCGGCAAGGCCAGAACCGGACCGGCCAGCGACTGCCGGTCGAGGCGCTGCCGCAGACCGCGTTTCCTCTTGCCGGGCTCAGCCATCCCCTGCCTCCTTGTCCCGCGCCACGTTCGGGTAGCCCCGGTTGTCGCGGATGTCCCGCGTGATCTTCCCGGCCGCCCGGCCCAGAGCCCGTTCCACGTCCGCGCCGTCGATGATATCGTTGAAAACGTTCTGGAAGACGCTGCTCACGACGGGATAGGCGGGGGTCCGCGGCCGTGGCTCGGCGAAACCTTCGGTGAGCTGGGTCACATAGATTCGCAGCGGCCCGCCCTCCGCGTAGCGTTCGGATTCCGCGATCGCGCTATGGGTTCCGGGCACGGCGCCGTTGGCGCGGGTCATCTCCAAAACCTGGCGGTCCTGCAGCAGAAAATCGATGAACTCCGCCGCCGCCCCGGGATGCCGGCAGCGCCTGGTGATCCCCCAGGACCACGAGCCCTGCCCGGTCCGCGAGCCTTCGCCGAAATCCGGCAACGGCAGCAGCACGAGATCCCCGCCATGCGCCCGGCGGTAGCGCTCGTACTCCCAGTGGCCCACCCAGGAAAGCGCGACCCGGCCGCCCACGAAGGCGTCGTCATCCACGTTCCCGTCCACCCGGGCGTCCTCCCCGACCCAGCGCTGGAACCAGCGCATCGCCCCGGCCGAAGCCCCGCCGTCGAGCACGCCGTCCGCCGTATCGTAATCCGGCCGGGCGATCAGGCCGCCGCCGGCCGAAACCAGCGCGGGCGAGAAAGCGTAGGTGTACCACTCCCCGCGGTAGTTCAGCTTCAGGTCGAGGACCCTTCCGTCGGGATCGCGCCGGGCGAGTTCGCCGAGGATTTCGTCGAAACGCTCGACCGTCCAGGCTTCGGAGGGATGGGCGGGCAGCGACGCGCCCGCGGCTTCGAGGGCCGAGCGCCTCCCGAAAAGCGCGAGCCCGCTGTCGTACATGCCCGCGGTCCAGAACTCCCCGTCGTAGGTCCCCTGTTCGACGATGGAGGGAATGAGGTTCTCGTAGGTCGCCTCGGGCAGCAGATCGCGGATCGGGATGAGCTGCCCCTGCCAGACGTAGTTGTAAACGAACGGGCCGTCGAACTCGAGCAAGTCCGGCAGATCCCCCGCCAGGGCCGCCGCCTGGACCTGGCCGTTGTAGGCGCCCTCGGGGATCAGCGTGAGTTCGACGCGTACGCCGGGATGGCCGGCGTTGAAGCGCGCCACCTGTTCGACGATGGTCTCCCGCTCGGACTGCCGCCCCGAGTGGACCCAGGCCTGCAGAACCTTCGCGTCGCCGCCCGTCTCCTCCCGCTCCGAAGCGCAACCGGCCACGAAGAGCACGACGAAGGCGGCCAAAGCCGCCGCCTTCGGAATCGATCTTCCAAGCCGGCCGGGGGAATGCCACATGCTGACCCCATCAAAGACGGATGCCTTGGCGGTGGCAATCCCGTGCTCGGATAATTTCGCGGAGCGGGTGTACCCACAAGTGCGTGGAGATCGGATAGAAATTCTTCGGATTTTTGGTTCTCCGGGATTGGGCTGCGGCACGCGCGCCATTCGACAAGCTCATGATCCATGACAAGCACGCGGCCCTACCAGATTGGGCTGCGGCACGCGCGCAACAGCCGCCGCTCTGCCTCCTCCGCATAGGGCTTTCCTCCCCCCCTCAGCGAGCTACGGGCGACAAGACGCCGGACAAGCCGAGCCTGTCCGGCCTACTCGGCGGGTCCCCAGCGTCTGGTGAAGGGATAGTAGATGAAAAGCGCCCGCCCGATCACGGCTTTCTCGTGGAAACTGCCCCAGTAACGGCTGTCCAGGCTGTTGCCGGAGTTGTCGCCCAGGGCGAAGAATTGGTCGGGCGGGACTTCGTAGGACGTGCCGGGGACCAGGTACTTCATGCCGCGTCCGTCGTTGACGTAGCCTTCGTAGCCGTCGATCCGCTCGGCGTTCTTGCGGAAGGCCTCGGTGCCGTCCGCCACCTCGCCGTCGATGACCAGCGCGGGCGGATCGATGGCGAGCACCTCGCCGCCGACGCCGGCGAGCCGTTTGATGTAGTACTTGTCCTCGATGGCGCCGTCGGGTCCGCGCATGCCCTCGATGCCCCGGGTCCGGAACACGATCGGATCGCCGGTCGCGGGCGGAAAAAAGTGGTAGCTGAACCGATCGACGAACAGCGCGTCGCCGCTGAGCACGTCGAAGCTGAGGACGGTCTCGCCCGGCTGGAAGGTCCGGCCCGGCGCCTCGATCCAGGCCCGCCTGGAATTCTCGATGCGCAGCGCGCCCGTGCCCCTCCGGTCCCGCAGAACCTCGCTCCAGGATTCCATCCCCGGGAAAAAGCGTTCCACGAGAACCTGGTCGGCGTCGAAATCCAGCGGCACCTCGAAGGACGTGGGACGATTTCCGATGAAGATCGGATAGCGCTTCTTTTTCGTCGGCAAGACCAGCCATTTCCGGGCGTCCACCACTTCGAACGCCGCACGGGCGTTCGTTCCGGACCCGTCGAGCACGAGCTGAATCCGGGCCGGCCCGGCGGATTCGGCCACCGCTTCGTGGCTTCTCGCGCCCAGGAAGAGGAACCGGAGCGGCTTGAGCAGGAGCGAGGGGCGGTCCTCCGCGTCGTAGATCCGGTGGTACATCCCGCTGTAGGTCGGGTACATCGAATTCGTGGGGATGATGAACGGCTGGAGGAAGAAGGCCCGGATGCCGAGGACGATGATCGCGGCCACGAGGAAGGTCTCGATGTTGTCGCTCCAGAACGTCTTCGGATAGATCCGCCCGCCGTGCCGCCGGAGCACGGGCTCCCAGGCGGCGGCGCGCTCGTCGAGGCGGCTCAACGAGAGCGAGCGGTCGCCGGACAGCTCGCGCGCCTCGTCGTGAAGGGAGCGCAACTCCGCGAGGGCCTCCTCCGCGAGCCGGTCCCGCCGGTAGTGGATGATCTTGCGGGCCATCTCGGCGTATTCGCCGGCGCGCTTGCGGAGTTTCTTTCCGGGTTTGGCGAACATAATCCTTATTCCTGGTTGCTCCGCAGAACCTGCACGAAGGCCTCCTGCGGGATCGAGACCGATCCGATCTGCTTCATCCGCTTCTTGCCCTCCTTCTGCTTTTCGAGCAGCTTCCGTTTCCGGGTGATGTCGCCCCCGTAGCATTTGGCGGTCACGTCCTTGCGCATGGCGCTGATCGTCTCGCGGGCGACGAATTTGCCGTTCACGGCCGCCTGGATGGCCACCTTGAAGAGCTGGCGCGGCAGCAGATCCTTGAGTTTTCCGCAGAGCGCCCTGCCCCGGCTCTCGGCCTTCGTGCGGTGGACGATGGACGAAAACGCCTCGATCTTCTCGCCGTTGACGAGGATCTCCATCCGGACGAGATCCGAGCGTTCGTAGCCTTCCGGCTCGTAGTCCATGCTGCCGTACCCGTGGGTGATGCTCTTGAGGCGGTCGTTGAAATCGACGAGAATCTCGTTGAGAGGCAGGCGGGCGGTGATCATGACCCGCGAGGCGTCGATCGTCTCGGTCTGGAGGCAGATCCCCCTCTTCTCGGAGACGAGGGCGAGGATGTCCCCGATCGAATCGTTCGGCGTGTGGAGAATGGCGCGGATCATGGGTTCCTCGATCCACTCGATCTCGGTCGAATCGGGGAAAAACGCGGGGTTGTCGATCTCCGTCTCCTCGCCGTCGGTGCGGCGCAGGCGGTAGATCACGCTCGGATAGGTGGAGATGATGTCGAGATCGTATTCGCGCCGGATGCGCTCCTGGATGATCTCCATGTGGAGCAGCCCGAGGAACCCGCAGCGGAAGCCGAAACCGAGGGCGACCGAACTCTCGCTCTGATAGACGAAGGCCGCGTCGTTGAGGCGGAGCTTGCCGATGCTGGCCTTGAGCTTCTCGTAGTCGGACGTATCCAGCGGATAGATACCGCTGAAGACCATCGGCCGGACCTCCTTGTAGCCGGGGAGCATCTCGTCGGCCGGGTCGTCGGCCCGGGTCACCGTGTCCCCGAGTCTGACGTCGGCCACGTCGCGGATGCCGGTGACGATGTAGCCGACCCGGCCACCGGAGAGCGATTCCTCGGCGACCATCTGGGGCGAGAACCGGCCGACTTCCTTGATCTGGGTCTTCACGTCCGAACCCATGAAGGAGATGTGGCTCCCCTGCCGCAGCTCTCCGCTGAAAACGCGGACGAAGCAGATCACCCCCTTGAAGGCGTCATAGACGCAGTCGAAAACCAGGGCGCGGGTCCCCCGCCCGTCGAGCCAGCGCGGCGGGGGCATGCGGTCGATGACCCCGCGGATGATCTCGGGGATGCCGATGCCCGACTTGGCGCTCGCCAGGACCGCCTCCTCGGCGGGGATGGCGAGGACCTCCTCGATCTGCTCCTTGATCCGCTCCGGATCGGCGCTGGGCAGGTCGATCTTGTTGATGACGGGTATGATCGCCAGCCCCTGGGCGACGGCCAGGTGGGCGTTCGCCACCGTCTGCGCCTCGATGCCCTGGGCCGCGTCGATCAGGAGAAGGGCGCCCTCGCAGGCCGCGAGGCTGCGCGAGACCTCGTAGGAGAAATCGACGTGCCCGGGGGTGTCGATGAGGTTGAACAGGTAGTCCTCGCCTCCCTCGCGGAAAATCATCGAAACCGGATGGCTCTTGATCGTGATCCCGCGCTCGCGCTCGAGATCCATCGAGTCGAGGAGCTGCTCCTTCATGTTCCGCTCGTCGATCGTCCGGGTGAGTTCGAGGAGCCGGTCCGAGAGCGTGGTCTTCCCGTGATCGACGTGCGCGATGATGCAGAAATTGCGGATGGAATCGGTGTGGCGCATACGCGGATCGTGGCTGGAGGGGTTCAACGCGCCTCCTCGAAATCTTCGGCCTCGGCGAAGGACTCCACCGCCCAGGAACGGTCCGTCCGGCGGACCAGACCGGCCAGAACGCGGCCCGGACCGCACTCGACCAGTTCGACGGGCTCGTCCGCGTCGGCGGCGAGCGAACGCAGACAGTCCTCGAAAAGCACGGGCGAGACGATCTGGGAGACGAGCCCCTCGCGGATCGATCCGGGATCGGAGACCCTCGTTCCGCTCACATTGGCGTAGAAGGGACAGCAGGGCTCCCGGATCTCCGCCGCCGCCACGAAGGGCGCGAAGCGCTCGCGCGCCGACGCCATGAGGCGGCTGTGGTAGGCTCCGGCCACGACCAGCTCCTTGACGAGCTTGAACCCCTTCTCCCGGCCGAGCGCGACGGCGCGGGCGATGCCCTCCTTCGCCCCGGAGATGACGATCTGGCCGGGGCAGTTCAGGTTGGCCATCTCCACCGCGCATTCCCCGCACAGTTCGGCGACCCGGGCGCGGCTTCCGCCGATCACACTGGCCATGCTGCCGGCGGTCGATTCGCAGGCTTCCTGCATGAGGCGGCCCCGCTCGGCCACGAGGCGGAGGCCGGTTTCGAAATCCATCGCCCCGGCCGCGGTCAGCGCGGTCAGCTCGCCGAGCGAGAGGCCGGCCACCGCGCCCGGCGCTTCGATCCGTTTGCGGCGCAGCAATTCCTCGAAGACCACGATGCCATGGACGAAAAGGGCCGGCTGGCAGACCCTGGTCTGCGTGAGTTCCCCGACCGGCCCGCCGAAGACCGTCGGGGAAAGATCCCAGCCGAGAATGCGGTCCGCTTCCTCGAAGCGGGCGCGGGCGGCCTCGCTCCGGTCGAAGAGGCTCTTCCCCATGCCGACGGCCTGGGCTCCCTGTCCGGCGAAAAGGATTCCGGGTTTTTCTCTATCCATTCACCCTGTTCAGCTCACAAGCCCGCCGGAACTCAAGAAGATTCCTTTCAAATTCATCTCCAGCTGCTGCGGATTGGGGGAGAAGGCCAAGGCCGTGTCCCTCGAAACCGCCCCCGCCTTCACCAGCCGGTAGAGGTCGGCGTTCAAGGTATGGGAACCGGTGTCGCGGCCCGCCTCGATCGCGGAATACAATTTCTCGAACTGCCCGGATTCGATGAGCTTGCGGATCGAAGGATCGACGATCATGACCTCCTTGGCGGGCACCCGCCCGTCGCCCTTGAGAGTGGGGATGAGTTTCTGCACGATCGTGCATCGTACGGCCTGGGCGATCTGTCGGCGCATGATCTCCTGCTGCTCCGGCGGGAAGAACTCGAACAGGCGCCGGATCGCCTGCTGCGAATGGGCCGCGTGGAGGGTCGATAGGACGAGGTGTCCGGTCTCGGCCGCCCTCAGGGCGGTCTCGAAGGTCGTCTTGTCGCGCATTTCCCCGATCAGGATGACATCCGGATCCTGCCGCAGAACCGCCCGCAGCCCGTCGGCGAAGGAGTGGATGTCGATCCCGATCTCCCGCTGGTTGATGAGGGAACGGTCGTCGGCATAGGTGTACTCGATCGGATCCTCGAGGGTCACGATGTGCCTGCTCCGCGTCCGGTTGATGTGGTTGATCATGGCCGCGAGGGTGGAACTCTTCCCGGAGCCGGTCGGCCCGCAGAGCAGGACGATCCCATCCGGCAGCGCGCAGAGTTTTTCGAAAAGCTCCGGTTCCTGGTTCAGCTCGAGCAGGGTCGGAGGATTCGCGCTGACCAGGCGGAACA
This sequence comes from Puniceicoccaceae bacterium, assembly GCA_046541615.1. Lineage (GTDB taxonomy): Bacteria > Verrucomicrobiota > Verrucomicrobiia > Opitutales > Puniceicoccaceae > Puniceicoccus. The sequence goes on along the minus strand of JBKHCX010000010.1, from coordinate 18,438 downwards.
CAATGCCGGGCAGGGCCCGCTGCATGAAGCCGTTGACCCGGAAACGCCCTCCGCCCGGCATCACATAGGAGAAATCCACCTGGAAATCGCGCTCCCACTGCTCCCGGAAGATCCCGACCGCGTAGCGGTCGATGAAGGCCCGGATCATATCCGGCGGGAGCGGATCGAACTCTTCGAGGGGTATCAGCGAACCGCGTACGCGCACGAGGGGCGTCTTGTCCGACTTCAGGTGGATGTCGCTCGCCCCCGCATCCACCGCGGCTTCGAGGATGCGGTGGACGACGCCGATCGCGTAAAAACTTTCGGTCTCTGCCATGAACCGAGGAAGGTAGCCGGTCGCGGCGGATTTGTCGAGAGGCGTTCGGCGCGACCCCGGGCGGGGCGGGTGTGAGCACAAGTGCGTGGAGATCGGATAGAAATTCTTCGGATTTTTTGTTCTCCGGGATTGGGCTGCGGCACGCGCGCCATTCGACAAGCTCATGGTCCATGACAAGCACGCGGCCCTTCCGGGGGCGGTATGGTGCCCGGCCTTCAGACCACGTAGTCGCATGACTTCAGTCGTGCGACCCCGGACGGGGGGCCACTCCGCCCCGGCGGAATTCGCTCGGCGAGACGCCCCGGTGCCGGCGGAACTGGCGGCTGAAAAAGTATATGTCGCGGTACCCGAGCCGTCCGGCGATCGTACCGATGGGGGCGTTTCCTCCGAGAAGCATCATCTCGGCGGTCCGCAACCGCTCCGCGACCATGAAACGGTTCGGTGGATGTCCCGTCATTTCCCGGAATCTTCTCGTGAAACGGGAAACCGACAATCCGCACTCCGCCGCCATCTCGGGAACGGAATAGGAGGCCGCCGGATTGTTCCGGATCTTTTCGACGACCGCGGCAACCAACCCGTCCTTGCGGCGTTCCGTCGGGCGGTCCGGTTCGGTCGCCAGAAGACGCACCACGGCCATGAGCCGCTCTCCCGACGCGCCGCCGCCCGGCCCGGGGAGGAGGGAGAAATCGTGGGAAAGGTCGCGCAGGAGAGGGATCAGCCAGAGACAGCGGGAAAAGGATCGCCCGTTGATCCGATCGCGGGCCGCGAGCAGGGCTTCGTCGATGGAATCCGGGATGAAATGGGCGGCGAAATTCTCGACGCGCCGTCCGTCGTCCGCCCCGACCGCCAGCACCTCGTCCCCCGGAAGAATCAGAAAGGCCGTTCCGCCATCGAAGGCGAAGGACCGGCCGTTGAGGCGGAATCCGCCCTTCCCGGCCGAGGCGATCCAAAGGTTGCAGTGGGAGCGGCCGAAGGTATGCCAGCGCCAGGGCGGGGGATTCTCGTGAAAGCGGCAGTTGAGCACCTTCCAGGTCGTCGCGGTCGTATTCATTCCATCCGGTTTACAGCGCGAACAACCGAATAGTGCAAATTCATTCCGGAAAATCCATTGCCGGAACCGGTCTTCGAGGGGTATGGTGCGGGCCATGGAATCAAAAGGAGATATCCGAATCGGAATCATTGGCGTGGGATCGATGGGCGCGAACCACGCGCGCACCATCCTCGACGGAAAAGTGCCCGGCCTGGCCGTGGCCGCCGTGGCCGACCGCGAGCCCGGCGCGCGCGCGGCCTTCCCGGGGGTGGAGGCCTACGAAGACGGTTCGGCGCTGATCCGGGACGCCGCGGTCGATGCGGTGTTGATCGCCACCCCCCACTACTCCCACACCACTCTCGGGATCGAAGCCCTCGAGAAAGGACTGCACGTTCTGGTCGAAAAACCCATTTCGGTGCACAAGGAGGACTGCGAGAAGCTGATCGCCGCGTATTCCGGCGACCCGAAGCAGGTCTTCGCCGCCATGTTCAACCAGCGTACGGATCCCCGCTACCGCAAGGCCCGCGAACTGATCCGCTCCGGAGAGCTGGGCACGGTCCGCCGGCTGAACTGGGTGATCACCGACTGGTTCCGCACGGAAGCCTACTACCAGTCCGGCGGCTGGCGGGCGACCTGGGGCGGCGAGGGCGGCGGCGTGCTTCTGAACCAGTGTCCCCATCAGCTCGATCTCTGGCAGTGGCTGTTCGGAATGCCTTCGCGGGTCACCGCCCGCTGCCAGATCGGGCGTTTCCACGACGTGGAGGTCGAGGACTCGGTCACCGCCCTCCTGGAATACGAGTCCGGGGTGCAGGGGGTCTTCGTGACGACGACCGGCGAGGCGCCGGGCGTGAACCGCCTGGAGATCGTCGGAGACCGCGGGCGGCTCGAGATCGGGGGCGGCGACGATCTGCGCTACGAGCGGAACGAGGTTCCCGCCGACCGGTTCCTGCGCGAATCCGAGGGGCGCTTCGCCAAGCCGGGCGCATGGGAGGTACGGATCCCCGCGGCCGGAAAGGGCGCGCAGCACGTCGGGATTCTGGAAAACTTCGCCGGAGCGATCCGGGGCGCGGAGGAACTCCTGGCTCCGGCCGTGGAGGGCGTCCACTCGGTCGAGCTGGCCAACGCGATGCTCCTCTCCGAGTTCACGGGAGCCCCGGTCGACCTGCCCATGGACGGCGCCGTTTACGCCGCCCAGTTAAAAAAAAAGATAGAATCCTCGACCTTCGTGAAGAAAACCCGCGAAGTGGAGGACAAAGGTGATTTCAACCAGAGCTTCTGAACCGATTATGTCCAAAGACGGAATGAACTACGCGCCGGAGGCGCCCACCGAGAAGGTGGTCGGCCCCGGGGAATTCGTGTTCGCGGCCAGCCACTTCGACCACGGCCACATCTACGGGCAGACCCGCGGCCTGGCCAACGCCGGAGGCACCTGCAAGTGGGTCTTCGCCGAAGACGAATCGAAACTCGAACCCTTGAAGGATCTGATCGCGGCCGGAACCCGTGTCGCCGCCAGGTTCGAGGACATCCTCGACGATCCCGAGGTGCGGCTGGTCACCTCGGCGGCGGTTCCCAACCGGCGCGCGGAGATCGGCTTCCGCGTCATGGACGCGGGGAAGGACTATTTCACCGACAAGTCCCCCTTCACGACCCTGGATCAACTGGCCGCGGCGCGGAAACGCGTCGAGGCGACCGGCCGGAAGTACATGGTCTGCTACTCGGAGCGGCTCCAGAACGAGGCGGCCTGGCACGCGGGCGCCCTGATCCGCGACGGAGCGGTCGGCCGGGTTCTCCAGGTCCTGAACCTCGCCCCGCACAACCTGGCCGGGCGGAGCCGGCCGGCGTGGTTTTTCGACAAGGAGGCCTACGGCGGAATCATCACCGACATCGGCTCCCACCAGTTCGAACAGTTTCTCGAATACGCGGGGGCGGCCGACGGGGAGGTTCTCTCGGCCCGGGTCGAGAACTTCGCCCATCCGGACACCCCGGGGCTCGAGGATTTCGGCGAGGCGAACCTCCGGCTCGACACCGGGGCCTCGGCCTACTGCCGGATGGACTGGTTCAACCCGGCGAAATCCCGCGTCTGGGGGGACGGGCGCACGTTCATCCTCGGCGAAAAGGGCTATATGGAGCTGCGCAAGTACATCGACGTCTGCCGCGAGGGCGGCGGCAACCGCATCCTGCTGGTCAACGACGGGACCGAGACCGAGATCGAGTGCGAAGGCAAGGTCGGCTACCCCTTCTTCGGCGGGTTCATCCTCGACTGCCTGAACCGTACGGAGAAGGCGATGACCCAGGCCCACGCCTTCAAGGCCGCCGAGCTATCCATGCTCGCCCAGAAGGCCGCCGACGAGCGGAACCGGTGAGGCCTCCCGCCCGCGGTTCCCGACCCTTCACCCTGTACACAGAATCCGAACACCATGAAAACATCCCAGATCGCCATCCAGTTTTTCACGCTGCGCGAGCACACCAACACCCTCGGGGACTTCCGCGAGACCTGCCGGAAAGTCGCCGAGATCGGCTACCAGGCCGTGCAGATCAGCGCGGTGGACTACGCCGTGATCCCGGAGGAGGCCATGGCCGGGATCTGCGCCGAGAACGGACTCACGATCTGCGCGACGCACGATAAGCCGAATCTGATCCTGGACGAACCGCGGAAGGTCGTCGAACGCCTGGACAAGCTGGGCACGCGCTTCACCGCCTATCCGGCGCTGGCGGGGGTCGATTTGGCCAGCGAGGAATCGGTCGCCGGCCTGATCGCCGGGCTCGACGCCGCCGGCAAGGTTTTCGCGGAGGCCGGCAAGGTCCTGGCCTACCACAACCACCACCACGAATTCCGCCGGCTGGACGGCCGCCTTGTCCTCGAGCGGATCTACGCCGAGACCGGTGAACAGAACCTCCAGGGCGAGATCGACACCTACTGGGTGCAGTTCGGCGGCGGCGATCCGGTCGGCTGGTGCCGCTGCCTGAACGGCCGCCTACCCCTCCTCCACCTGAAGGACTACCGCATCAACGAAGAGGGCAAGCCGGCGTTCGCCGAGATCGGCCGGGGCAACCTCGACATCCCCGGCATCATCCGGGCCGCCGAGGAGTCCGGCTGCGAGTGGTTCATCGTCGAGCAGGACACCTGCCCGGGGGATCCGTTCGAGTCCATCGCCGCCAGCTTCGACTATTTGAAGAGCCTGGCGGTCGATTGAGTGGAGCCGGTGCGGCCGGGCGTGGGGGGCATGGCTTCAGCCTTGCCCGGAATGGCCGCGGGGTTCCGCACCGCCGCACGGACCACCCCAGGCGGGCGCTGAAGCAACCCGCCCACTGGGGGCGCGGCCCCCGGACACAGCGTTTTCCCCGCCCTCCCGCCGGAGGCGGAGCTGGCCGCAGGCCGCGTCGATGTCGTGTCCCTTCTCCCGGCGGAGGGTGACCGAGACCCCGGCCCCCGCCAGAATCCGCGCGAACTTCTCCTGCCGCTTGAGATTCGGCCGTTTCCACGGCAGGCCCTCCACCGTGTTGTAGGGGATGCAGTTCACATGGGCGTGCAGATCCTTCGCCAGGTCGGCCAGCCGGCGCGCCTGGTCGAGCGAGTCGTTCACGTCTTCGATCAGAATGAACTCCAGAGTGACCATCCGGTTGTGGCGGGCGCGGAAATACCGGATGGCTTCGGTGAGTTCGGCGAGGGGATACTTCCGGTTGACCGGCATGATCCGCCCGCGCACCTCGTCGGTCGCCCCGTGCAGGGAAACGGCGAGCCGGATGGGGATGCCGAGATCGGCCAGCCCGCGGATCTCCGGGACAAGGCCCGAGGTGGAGACGGTGATCCGCCGCGCCCCGAAGCGGAACCCCCAGTCGGAATGCAGGCTTTCGAGCGCCCCAACGAGCGCGTCGAAATTGGCGAGCGGCTCGCCCATCCCCATGAAGACGATGTTGTCGAAGGGCACGTGGTCGTTGCGCACCGTCTTCCCCGGCATCCCGGCCCGGCGCTCCCCCACCCTGAGAAACTGCCCGAGAATCTCACCCCGGGTGAGGTTCCTCTTCCACCCGGCCAGCCCCGACGCGCAGAACCTGCAGCCGTAGGCGCAGCCGACCTGGCTCGACACGCAGACGGTCGAGCGCGAGCTTTCCCGGCCGACGCCGACCATCGGCGCTTCGATCAGGACCGTCTCGATATACGAACCGTCCTCCAGGCGCGCCAGGAGCTTGTGGGTCTCGTCCCCCGATTGCTTCCAGAAGACGGGTTCCACCGGATTCCCCCCGAAGCGCCCGGCGAGCCACCGGCGCAGATCGTCGGGGAGGTTCGTCATCCGCGGGAACTCGGCCACGCCCTTTTTGAAGACCCAGTCGAGCACCTGCTTCGTGCGGAACGCCGGAAATCCGTGCGCGCGCAGGTCTTCGCCCAGGGATTCCGGGGTGTGGTCGAGAACCGACGGCTTTTGCGGTCGAAATTTCAAGGGAGTTCGGTTGAGGTGGGACGGATGGGAAACACACCGCAAGAAGAATCCATTCGATGGGAACGAATCAAGGTCTTACTGCTCGACAGCGACGGGGTCCTGACGGACGGAGGCGTCTTCCTCCCCGAATCGGGGGCGCCGGAGTACCGCCGCTTCGACATCAAGGATGGTTTCGGGATCACCCGCCTGCTTTCCGGCGGATTTCCGCTCGCGGTCATCAGCCGGTCGCCCTCGGTGCCCGTGCGGATCCGGTGCGAACGCCTGGGGATTCCCCATGTCTTTCTGGGCGCCGCCGACAAGACGGCCTGCGCGGCGGAGCTGCTGGAGCGGCTCGGCCTCGCCTGGAAGGACGCCGCCTTCATGGGTGACGACGTGCCCGACCTGCCGCTCCTCGGCAAAGTGGGTTTCCCCCTGGCTCCGGCCGACGCCAGCCCGGAGGTGCTCCGGGCCGCCGCTTGGGTTTCCGGCCGGCCGGGGGGATCCGGAGCGGTCCGCGAGGCCTGCGACCGGATCCACTTCGCCCGGTCGGCCGGGTGATCCGGCTCCCCTTCCGAATCCAGTGATCCCCCCGTAGCCGGATGACTTCAGTCGTCCGGTCAAAGCCGACCGCCCGGAACAAAACAACCGGGTCGCGCGACTCAAGTCATGCGGCTACGCCGTCACTGATTTCCCCCGCCCGTGTTTGCAACCCTCCGGGCACCGGCTATAAACCTGCCTACCATGAAAAAGCACTGGCTCATGAAATCCGAACCGGAGACCTTCTCCATCGACGACCTGGCGGCCCGCCCCGGCGGGACCGAACCGTGGGACGGCATCCGCAACTACCAGGCGCGCAATTTCATGCGCGACGAGATGAAGGTCGGCGACGCGGTTCTTTTCTACCATTCGAACTGCCCGGAGCCGGGGGTCGCGGGCCTCGCCGAGATCGCTTCGGCGCCCTACCCCGACCCCACCGCTTTCGATCCGGAATCGGAATACTTCGATCCCGGATCGGATCCCGCGAAGCCGCGCTGGATGCTCGTTGACGTACGCTTCGTGCGGAAGTTTCCGCGCACGGTCACCCTCCGGGAAATGCGCGGGACCCCGGCCCTCGCCGGGATGAAGGTCCTCCAACGCGGGAACCGGCTCTCGATCACCCCGGTCCGCAAGAGCGAGTTCGACCGGATTGTCCGCAAAGCGGAAAAATAAGGCCCTTCCGCGGACGGAAGGGCCTTTCCGGAAAGCCGGGGGCGCGCCCGGCGAAGCCCGGACCCGGTCAGCTCCGGGGGATCCAGGATTCGACCAGGGGCTGGTTCTCGCGCACCCAGTCGGCCGCCACGTCGTAGGCGTCGTCGTCCGACTCGTCGATGGCCAGCATCAGCGACAGGAGCTGGTCCTCGGTCATCGAGAAGTTCTTCAGGAAGTCGGCGACTTCGGGCATGTCGGAGGTGAATCCGGGGCGGGCGACCTTGCGCATGCCGTCGATCGGATAAACGCCGCGCGGATCCTCCAGGACCTTCAGGTCGAAGCGTCCGAACTTCCAGTGCGGCTTCCAGCCGGTCACGACGATGGGATCGCGGTTCTCGACCGCCTCGGTGAGGGCGGCCGTCATCGCCGGTCCGCTCGAGTTGACCTGGACCAGATCCAGATCGTATTCGTCGATGGCGATGTCCGTGTTCCTCGTGATCCCGGCGCCGGAGTCGATGCCGGTTATCTTGTAGTCGAGTTCCTCGGCGACGGAGTTCAGATCCTCGATGCTGTCGATCTCCATGTAGGCCGGAACGACCAGCCCGGTCACCCCGTAGCCGAAGGTGGTGCCGAGGTTCTCGAGGCTGTCCCCGTACTGGTCCCAGTAGTCGGCGTGGGTGTTGGGGAGCCAGGCGTCGAGAAAGACGTCCTGGTCTCCGTCGGCGACGGCGGCGTAGATCACGCCCGGATCGGCCTGCGTCAGTTCGACGTCGTAGCCCATTTCGTCTTCGAGGATCACCGCGGCCAGATTGGTCATGGCGATGCCCTCGGCCCAGTTCGGGTAGGCGATCTTGACGGTTTCCCCGACGGCGCTGGCGGCGATGGAGCCAGCGGCGAGGACGGATAGGATGGTGTGTTTCGTTTTCATGTGCGTTTTTGCTTTTTGGTTTTCGAAGGCGGGTTGCCCAACGCCTGGGTGACCCGGTCGAGATAGATGGCCAGGATGACGACTGCGATGCCGGCCTCGAATCCCAGGCCGAGTTTCATTTGGGTGATGCCGCTCAGGACGATCTCTCCGAGACCGCCGGCTCCGATCATGCCGCAGATGACCACCATGGACAGGGCGAGCATGATCGTCTGGTTCACCCCGGCCAGAATCGTGACCATGGCGATCGGAAGCTGCGCCTTGAGGAGCAGCTGCTTGCTTGTCGCCCCGAAGGACTCGGCGGCCTCGACCACCTCCTCCGGCACCTGGCGGATGCCGAGACTGGTCAGCCGCACGGCCGGCGGCATCGCGAAGATCAGCGTGGCCATCGCCCCGGGCACCTTCCCGAGACCGAAGAAGAAGACGGCCGGAATCAGGTACACGAACGCGGGCATGGTCTGCATGAAGTCGAGGACGGGCCGGATCACGGCGTCGGCGGTTTCCGACCGGGCCGCCAGGATCCCCAGCGGCACGCCGAGCACCAGCGCGAAGAGGGTCGCCGAGAGGACCAGGGCGAGCGTCTCCATGGTCGCGATCCAAAGGCCCATCGACAGGATGATCAGAAGCCCGGCGACCGTGAAAACCGTAACCCCGCCGCCGACCACCAGGTAGGCGATCAGGGCGAGCAGCAGGATCGTGGCCGCTGGAGCGAACCAGAGCAGCCGGTTCGGATTCTTGAGCCGCAGATCCGCGAGCGCCTGCTCCGAGAGTTCCACGAGTTCCTCGTTCCCGGTTTCCCGGTGGTAGCCGGCGCTCATCGAAACCAGCCCGACCAACCGCTCGTAGCTGCGGACGTTGATGAAGTCGCTGCGCCGTTCCAGTTCCTCGACCTCGCCCGCGCTGACCTCGCGCAGGTCGTCGATCAAACGCCCGGACCGGTCGATCAGCGCCAATGCCCCGAAACGGGCTTCCTGAAGGGCGAGTTCCTCGGCCAGATCCCCCGGCAGCTGCAACCCCGCCGCCGCCACCGCCATCCGGGTCTCCCCGAGCGCCTCGTACACATCCTCGAAATCACTGCGCGGCCGGTTCAGGTCGCGCAGGCCCCACTGGACCTCTCTCTTCGCCTCGAATACCGGCGACCCGCGGTCGTCCACGGAGGGGATCTCCTCCTCGACGGCCTCGAGCACCGCCTCGGCGGCGGAGTAATCCTCGGGGGCGTCCGCCTCGAGGGCCGCCCGCAACCGCGAAAAGTTTTCTTCGACCTCCGCGGCAAACCGCGGCGTGACTTCGGCGGCGAGGGATTTCACCCGCCAGTACTCGACCCCGGCGAAAACGACCGCGGCGCCGAGCAAGGCCGGCAGGAAAAACCTCGGCCCTTTGAGTCGCCGGCCGAGAAGCCCCGCCATCAGGGCGAGAACCAGCCCGAAGAGGACCGATGCGTAGAGGTGCTCGGAATCGAGCAGGAGCGTGTTCTCCAAGACGGTGATGGAGAAGTCGAGGATGTCGCTGACGGCGTCGAAAAAGCCGCTCAGCGAATCCTTCAGCCACCGTACGAGGGACTCGAAGTAGTCGCCTATGGGGAAACGGATCATGATCTTATCCTGCGATGCCGGAGAGAATGGCCGGGCGGGTGACGATGCCGAGGAACTTGCCGTCGTCGTCGGTCACGGCGATCGGGACCACGTTGCGCGCCGACTCTTCGAGCAGGTCGGCGATGGCGGTGTCGGGCTTGGTTGAATAGTATTCCTTGTGGAGAACGGGCTCGATGGTCCGGTGCTCGTCCTCGTGCTCGGGGATCTTCTTCGCGAGTTCGGCGACCTCGTCCAGCTTGATGATGCCCTGGAACCTGCGGTTCGAATCGAGGACGTAGAGAGAGCCCACGCCGAGCCTCCGCATCTGCCGCAGCGCCTGGTGGGGGCCGTGGCTGATGTAGGCCACGTCGGTCTTCCGCATGACGGATCCGGCGGTGATGACCTTGCTGCGATCGACGTTCTCCACGAAATCCCGCACGTAGTCGTTGGCGGGCTTGCTGAGGATCTCCTCCGGCGTGCCGATCTGGACCACCGCGCCGTCCTTCATGATCGCGATCCGGTCGCCGAGCTTGAGCGCCTCGTCCAGATCGTGGGTGATGAAGAGGATGGTCCGGTGCTGCCGGGCCTGGAGTTCGAGCAACTCGTCCTGAAGCTGGACCCGGATCAGCGGATCGAGCGCGGAAAAGGCCTCGTCCATGAGCAGGATCTCCGGGTCGTTGGCGAGCGCCCGGGCTAGGCCGACGCGCTGCTGCATCCCCCCGCTCAGGGCCTGGGTCATGCTGTCGGCGTAGCCGTGCAGACCGACCAGCTCGATGGCGTCGGTCGCCTTCCTGTAGCGCTCGTCCCTGTCGATGCCCTGGATCTCGAGGCCGAAGGCAACGTTGTCGATGACGGTGCGGTGCGGAAGCAGGCCGAAGCGCTGGAAGACCATGCTCATCTTCTTGCGCCGGATCTCGCGGAGCTGCTCGCCGTTGGCGGCGAGCACGTTCCGACCGTCCACGACGACCTCTCCCGCCGTGGCGGTGATCAAGCGGTTCACGCAGCGGACGACCGTCGATTTGCCGCTGCCGGACAGACCCATGATCACGAAGATCTCGCGCTTCTTCACGGAGAAGGTGGCGTTGTTGATCCCGACCGTGCAGCCGGTATCCTCAAGGATCTCGGCCTTCGACCTGCCCTCCTGGAGCATCGGCAGGGCGCGGTCTTTCGCTCCGTGTCCGAAGATCTTGTAGAGGTTCCTCACCTCGACGATGGTTGGTTCGCTCATGGAATCGGCGGTTGGAAAAAAAGAAGGGGAGGGACGCCGGGGGGCGACGGCCCCCGGCGTCCCGGAATTCCGGACGGCCAATCAGAAGTAGTAGCCGAAGTTGATGTTGAAGCGGCCCTGCCACTTCGAATCGAGGTTCGCCCCGAAGTTGGTGAAGGGCTCGCCGCCGACGAACGAGTTGCCGTTCGAGTAGGCGTATTCGGTGTAGATGTACCAGCCGTTGTGCGCCCAGGCCGCTCCGAAGGTCCACAGTTCGCTGTCCTCGAAATCGGCCCCGCCGGCGGTTTCGCCGTTTTTGACGATGGCACTGTATTCGACGTAGGGAATCACGTAGTCCAGCCAGGGGAGATCCTCGGTTTCGTAGTAGTAGCTCAACGACGCGGCAGGAATCCACCCCTCGGTGGCGATGTCCGCGTAGAAGTCGTAGAACCCGCGGTTGATCAGGTCGGAGCCGTCGATGTCGTAGTTGTAGTAGGTCGCCTGAAGAGCGAGCTTCCAGTTGTCGATCTGGTTGACCGCGTGGACGGCGCCGGCCCATGCGGTGCCGTCGCTCCCGTCGTTGACGTTGCCCTTGTTGATCAGCTCGCCGACCTGGAAGGAGGCGCCCACGTCGGAGGTGAACCCGTCGGCGACCTCGACCGGCTGGACGACCCGGATGTTGAACTGGTTGCGCTCCTCGTACCCTTCGCCGGAATCGTCCGGGACAATGTCGGCGTCGTAGCGCGCGGCGTGCTCGGTCGCGCCGAGTCCGTTCGGCTGGGCTTCGGGGTAGTACGCCAGGTCGATCCGGGTGTCTCCCAGGCTCGTGACATACTTCACGCCGAGATCCATGTCGTCGGAGAGGCCGACGTAATAGGACTGGTCGAAGAACCAGCTCTGCGAGACGCCGTAGGGTCCGGCCCCGAAGGGAGTGCGGTTGACTCCCGCCTGGATCTGGCCTCCGTCGTTGAAGTTGTATCCGAGCCAGCCCGTGTGGAGGAAGTTGTAGCCGTTGTACCAGCGGTATTCGGCCTTTCCGACGATGTTCTCGTAGGCCAGATCCGCGTTGATGCGGAACGTATCCAGCTCGAAATTACCACCGTCGCTGCCCCGGGAGGGTCCATCCGTGCCGGCGTAATCCCCGTACACGTAGTTCGCCCGGATCGCTCCGCCGAAGGTAACCGGCCCGAGCGCGGGAGAGGCCTGGATCCGGTCGAGTTCCTCCCGCAACGCCTCCGTTTCGGCGGCTTCGGCCTCCGCGTCGGCGGCCTCCGCCCTCGCATCGACCCGCTTCTGCTCGGTCGCGTTCAGGGCCTTCTTGGCCGATTCGAGCTGCCGGGTCAGCTTTTCAACCTGCGCCTGGAGTTCCTCGCGGGTCGGTTCCTCCGCCTGGGCGAAAGCCGCCGAGCTTCCGGCGAACAGGAGGAGGCCGGCGGCGAGGGCCTTCCTCCAACGGTTTCTACTCAATAGTGCTGTGTTCATAGTCGTTGTGTCGTTCATTCTGTTTGTGTGTGGGTTTCCCCCGCGCCGCGGCCGGATTCGGCGGGGGCGCGGAAAAAGACGGGCGCCTGCCGGAACCACCCCGTCGGATGAAGTTCCGCGCCCTTCGATTTGGATTCTTCCCGACCGTTTTCCGGACCCCGTCCGCGGGGCTCCGGCCTTCACATCCCCCGCGAGGCGGCGGGGCGGTCTGTAGGGAAAATCGTAAAACAAATTCCAGGTGGAAACCGACGACTTCTTCCGGGAAAGGGACCAAGCCGTGATTTCAGGCGTTTTCCCTATTTGTCCGACCTTTCTCCGGAAACGCAAGAAGAAATTGAATTAAACGGGATGGTCCGCGCGGGTGCGAACCGTGTGAACCTTTTTCTTCGCCACCCGGCCCTCCGCCGCCCTATCGTAGGCGGAGCAATGTTCAAGACCATCCAGCCTCTCCTTTTCTCGTTCGACGTCGAATGGGTCCCCGACCCTCTCGCGGCGGCCCGGCTGTTCGACGTGCCCGTATCCACCCCCGGCGAACGCGAACACGCCATCCGCCGGCTCTGGCGGCACGGCGGCGCGACCGAAGAGAAGCCCCAACCCTACCTGAAAACCGTCCTCTGCCGGGTGGTCACCCTCGCCGGAGTGCTCCGGGAGCGCAAACCGGGGACGACCGTTCCAAGCCTGCGGCTGGTTTCCCTGCCCATGCGTTCCGATCTTTCATGGCCCGACGAGGAGACCTCCATCCTGCAGGGCTTCTTCGAATCGGTCGGCAGCCGCAAACCCCAGCTCGTCGGCTACAACTCCTCGCAGGCCGACGTGCCCATCCTCGTCCAGCGGGCCATCGTGAACGGCCTCGCCTGCCCGGGATTCGCCACCCGGCCCGACAAGCCCTGGGAGGGGGTCGATTATTTCAGCAACTTCGGCGAGCACCATGTGGATCTCGCTCCCCTGCTCGGCCGCTACAACCAGATGCCCGCCTTGAACGAACTGGCCCGGCTTTCGGGGATTCCCGGCAAGATGGACACGAGCGGGGACGGGGTGGCCGAACTCTGGCTGGAAGGACGCAAGGCCGAGATCCTCGCCTACAACGAGTGCGACGCCCTGACCACCCACCTCGTCTGGGCGAGGTTCGCCCACTTCATCGGCCTTCTTTCCGCGAAGGAGTACGAGATCGAGCAGGACGCCCTGCGCGAACTCGTGACCGGGCTGGCCGCGAACGGAAAACCCGCCCTGCAACGCTTTCTGGAGGAGTGGGACCGCCTCCGGGCCATCAACGGGTAGAAACAGCGGGATTGCATTCCGGTGCGGTTCGCCTTGAATGCCAACATGGCGAAACCCAAGCCCAGACTCGGCCGCGGCCTCAACGGCATTCTCTCCGGCGGAAACAAGGCCTCCGACGGCGCTCCGGCGGCCGGCGAATCCTCTGAAAAACCGGCCGCGCCCCCCCCCCGCCGCCCCCTGCCCTCCGCGCCCGGCTACCGCGAGATCGCGGTCGCCTCCGTCGGGCGGAGCCCCTACCAGCCGCGCAAGGAGATCCCCCGCGACAGACTCGGGGATCTGGCCGACAGCATCCGCTCGGAGGGGCTCCTCCAGCCCATCGTCGTCCGCCCGGTCGGCGAAAAGTTCGAACTCATCGCGGGCGAGCGCCGGCTCCGCGCGTTCGAACTCCTCGGCCTGAAACACATCCCGGCCCGGGTCATGGAGATCGGCGACGCCTCTTCGGCCGCCCTGACCCTCATCGAAAACCTCCAGCGCGAGCAGCTCAACCCGGTCGAGGAAGCCCTCGGATTCGCCAGTCTGATGAAGGATTTCGACCTGACCCAGGAGGAGACGGCCGAGCGTGTCGGGAAAGGAAGGGCCACCATCGCGAATTCCCTCCGGCTCCTCCAACTGAGCCCCGAGATCCAGGGCTACCTGGGCCGCGGGCTGCTCTCCACCGGACACGCCAAGGTGCTTCTCGGGGTGGACGACCCGGGCCTGCGCGCACTCGTCGCCCGGCGGATCATCGAGGAGGGCCTGAGCGTGCGCGAGACCGAGAACCAGGTCAGGAGGCTGCGCAACCGGGGCAAGGGCGCCGCCGCTATCCCCGGCGGAGCCGGCGCGGGCCGCGACACGGACTCCGCCCTCGATGCGCTCCGGAAGGATCTGGAAAACCACCTCCGCGCCCCGGTCCAGGTCCGACAGGGCGGCGGCAAGGGGCGGATCGTCATCCAATACAACGGCAACGAGGATCTGGACCGCATCCTCGCCCGGATCGGTCTGCGGTAGGACGGACCCGATGGGGCGGCCACCGGGCGCCGGTCAGCCCCGCCGGCGGTTGACGAAGTACATCTCCAGCTTGTGGATCCGCTTCAGAAGCGGGTACGCGTCCGCCACACGATGACGGAACGGACGCTTGGGCTCGCGCCCGGTGCAGTGCAGCCAGTCCTCCGCCCACGGCACATGCCCCGGGGGGGCGCGCCGCAGATCCCGGACTTCGCCGGGCGTCAGGTCGCGGAAGGCGCACAGCCGTCCGTTCTGTTTCCTGATGATCCGCCGCATCGCCCAGGTCTGGTGGCTGGCCCGGAAAAACGGCACCTCCGGCAACTGGCACAGGAAGGGGTGGACCATGCCGCCCATTTTGCGGAAGTGCCTCCGGGCGACGGAGCCGGTGGAACCCTCGCACCGCTGGAACCGCCAGTCCACCGCCCGCAACCTCGGCGCGCAGGCGATGCAGATGTCGGCGTAGTACATCGTGATGTTCCGCGTCCGGAACCTCTCGTCGAGCGTGTAGAAGAAGGCCGGAAAATCCTCCGCGAAGTCGATGATCCTCCGCCGCGAACGGCGGACCGCCAGCGGGAAGACCGGATTCAGAAAAGCCGCGTCCCCGAAGTGCGCGAAGTACTCCCGGATGTAATCGACATCGGCCCGCTCGACGGGGCGGACGACCTGGGCGTCGTCCTGGGTGAAGAGAACGAAGTCGGCCTCCGCGCTTTCGTAGGCGGCCTGCATGTTTTCGTAGAGCCCTCCGTTCCACTTCGCCCTTCGTTCCTCCTTCGGCCGCATGAGTCCGACCCCCGGCGGAAGATTCTCCAGAAACCGGACGGTATCGGGATCGGTGCTGGAATCATCGACCACCGTCACCTTCGCGGCCGGCATATGGCGAAGGATCGACTCCAGGCAGTGCCGCAGAATGGAGCCGCGATTGTAGGAGAAAACGAATACTTCCAGAGGAAACCGGTCCATCGGAATCCGACTCCGAAGGAAAAACCGGCGCCTGTCAATCGCACGACTGAAGCCATCCGGCCGCGCAGGCCGATGACTTCAGTCGTCCAACCCGGTACGGCCTGGGCGAAAAAGACACACCGGCGGCTGCGGCGACGCGGCGGCGGCCGCGCCGGCCATCCGCGCCCCGGCCTCCGGACTGCGGCCGCTCACTGGCCGGGAACGCCCATCGGACCCATTCCTCCGCCGGGGAAGAAGTCCAGCATCTGCGTCTGGAGCTGCTTGAGGTCCTCGACGGTCATCGTCAGCGACAAGACGGCGGAGTCTTCGGACTGGGCGGCCGACAGGGAGTTCAGCAGGTCCAGCGGCTCGGGGGTCCCCCCGGAGACCATCACCTTCGCGAAGGAAATCAGTTGGTTGTTCAGAACGGCGGTGACCGCTTCGGCGTCCTCTTCCGAGCCGAGGTTGAATCCCACCGCCATATCGAGTGCGTCGCCCGTCCGGAAAGCGACCCCCAGGCTCTCCAAGCTGTTGATTTTGCTCAGCCCCGGCCCCATCTGCGGTGCCATCTGCTCGGCCATCGCCGAAAACTGGGGCAACTGGGCGCGGACGGACTCCGGCAGAATCACGGAAATCCACCCCTGCTCGCCGACCAGAAGTCCGTCGCTCGGCGCCTTGAGGGCGGCCGGAACGGAGCCGGTCTCCCTGGCGAGGGAGGCCTCCACGCTCGGCTTGTCCCCGAAAAACACGGTGGTCCACGACTCGCCGGTCACGACGGCGGCATAAAGATCCGGCAGTTCGTCGTCCTCGGGAAACTCGATGTAATCGACGCCCTCGCCGACGGTGACCGTCAGTTCGACCGACTCTCCGTTTTCCTCGGCCAGATACGAGACCAGCTGGACGATCTGCTCGGCGGTCACCGGCTTGGCGGCGTGGATCGCGGAACTCAGCTTGACCGCGCTCGGATCGACGCCGGCGTCCTCCAGCCCCGACACCGCGAGAACGAACTCGGTGATGTCGCCGTTCTCCAGGCCGGTGATCTCCTCGATCCGGTCCGACATCTCGTCGGTCGCCTCCGCCTCGGGCAGGTCTTCCTGCATGGCCTCGACGGCCTTGGAAAAGGCCGAATCGGACATCGCGCCCTGATCGAAATACATGGCGATCTCCGCCGTTTCGGGAAAGGCGCGCAAGACCTGGGAGCGACCATCGTCGGCGTCGCCGCCCGACGGCTTGCAGGCCGTGGCGGCCAGAAGCACCAAAGAGGCGGCCAATCCGGAGAAAAAGAGTGATCGGAGTTTTGTTATGTTCATAGGGCGGAGGAGGCAATCACGGTTCTCCGCCGATGGAAAGCCCAAAAATCCGTTGACCTCCCCGCCGCCGCCTCCCCGCCGCCGCGCTCAGCCGGCCGCCTTCAATGCGCCCACCAGCTTCTCCGCCCACTCCTCGTATCCCTCTTCGAAATCAACGTCGAGGTCGGCCCGGTCGATGATCTTCTTCGCTCCGGCCTTGAGCAGCGACTCTTCGACCTTCCGGCCGCATCCGCAGAAATCATCGTACGAAGAATCGCCGAGCGAGCACACCGCGAACCGCAGATGGGGAAGCTCCCCGGCCTTGCCGTCGTAGATGTCGTAGCAGAATTGCTCCGCGTCATCCGGCGGATCACCCTCCCCCCAGGTCGAGATGATGATCGCGACCTGGCTCTCGTCCTTGAGACGGGTCGGATCATACTGCGCGGCGTCCTCGATTTCGGCCGAAAATCCGGCCTCCGCGAGTTTCTCGGCCAGGTCATTGGCCAACTCCTCGGAGTTTCCGGTCATCGTACCAAAGAGCACTTTGATTGCTTTGCTATCACTCATAATCGAGGGAACCTCTAAACGACTTTCCGCGCGATGCGCAACTCCCAAGCACGTTTAAAGGGGGAAGCCCCCCGGCAAAGCGGTTGCTCCGGGGGCCGCGGGAGCATCCGGATTCGGGCGCCGGCACCCGGCCGAGCCTGGCCGGAAAGAGCCGGGCGGCAACGGCCGCGGGGAAAAGAATACCGTTTCCACTTGTTACGGAATTGTCACAATAGCCTTGTTGACCCCGGGGGGGGAACCCCGCTTGCCTGACCGCACCATCACTTTCTTTCCCCACGCCACGCCATGACGACCACCGCTCTCCTCACTCATCTTCCGGACCCGCTCCGGCGGCGGACGGGCTTCACCCTCATCGAACTTCTCACGGTGATCGCCATCCTCGGATTGCTCGCGGGAATCATCATCCCCACCCTCGGATCCATGCGGATGAAGGCCGACCGCACCGCCAGCGCGAGCAACCTGCGCCAGTGGGCGAGCGCCCTCATGCTCTTCTCCAACGACAACAACGGACGCATCCCGTATGAGGGCGACAAGGACCAGCCGAGCTGGAGCGATGTGGACGCCGACGAGAGCGATCCCGGCCAGTTCAACGCCTGGTACAACCAGCTCCCTCCCTACGCCGAGCAACGCCCCCTCCACGAGGTGGAGCGCGGCGAGGAAGGGGTCATGCTCATGACCTCGTCCATCCATTACAGCCCCGGGGCCGAGCCCGACGCACGGGAGAACCGCCGTTACCCCCAGTTCTCCTACATGATGAACTCGCAGATCTACAGCGGCCACGAAAACGCTCCAAGCAACTCCGGAGCCGACCTGATCCGCATCAACAGCATCCGCGAGCCGTCGAAAACGATCTTCATGACCGAGACCCGCGCCTCGACCGACGACGGCGCTCCGAACGAGTCGTCCGACCGGATCGCCCGCTCCAAGGGCCGCAACAACAGCATCAGCTTCCGCTACGGCGGGCGGACCAACGTCGTCTTCCTCGACGGGAGCGTCACCACCGTGGACAGCGATAAACTCTACAACGGCAGCCGCGACCCCGCCTCCTCCCCCGCCAACCAGCTCCCCGGCTTCCTCTGGTTCCCCTGGCACGACTGAAACTCAAACCACTCAAACCTCTCAAACCACCCACCACTCCCATGAAAGTCACAATCCACTCTCTCTTCCTTTTGCTTCTCGGCCTCCTCGCCGGGGCGCCGATCACAACGGCCGCGCCGGTGATCGTCAACGAATACAACGCCGTC
>JBKHCX010000009.1:0-30940 GCA_046541615.1 Puniceicoccaceae bacterium | reverse complement strand
CCCTACCAGGAGGCGGGACACTCCTGTCCCGCGGCCAGCCCCAATTCCTCCGTTTGAAGAAAACACCGACCAACATCCGCCCCAATCCCTCCCCCCGCGGGCCCGGATTGACACATCCCGCCTTTTCCATCGGAATACCCGCATGCCCAGAATTGGAAAGGCCCCGACGAACAAGACCGGCGAGCCCCGGCGGGCCGGTCTCTTCCTCGCCGCGGTCCTGCTCTCGCTGGCGTCCGCGCTGGCCGGCTGCCGGAGCACTTCGGAAGCGGACAACCGGCCCGCGTGGGTCCGGCAGGCCGAAGCGCGGTTGCGCGAAGATCCGGAATGGAAAGTCCGGGGCGAGGGCGCGCAGGTGGCCGAACGAGGATCGTCCGGAGGCGCCGGAACCGGAGGCGTCGAGCACCGGAGATCCCCCGACGAAAAGGATTCCTCGAAACCGCCCCCCAGCCCCCCGGGCGCCCGATGGGGCGAGACCAAGGTCTTCGTCGAAGTGGAGGAGTAAACTTATGAAAAGAAACCGACTCGGAAAAAGCGGCATCGTCGTCAGCGACCTTTGCCTGGGAACCATGATGTTCGGCTCGACGAACACGGAGGAGGAGTCCTTCGCCCTGATGGACCGGGCTCTCGAGGCGGGCGTCGATTTCTTCGACACGGCCGAGATCTATCCCGTGCCGCCGAAGAAGGAATGGATCCACCGCTCGGAGGAGATCGTCGGAAAGTGGCTGAAAACGCGGAGCCGCGACGACATCATCCTCGCCACAAAGGTCGCCGGACCCTCCCACGGCTGGTTCGAACCGCCGCTGCGGCGGGGCCACACCGCCCTCGACCGCGTCCACATCCGCCGGGCGGTCGAGGGGAGCCTCCGCCGCCTCGGCACCGACTACATCGATCTCTACCAGACCCACTGGCCGGACCACGACGCCCGCTACGAGGACATCCTCGAAGCCCTCGACGAACTGGTGCGCGAGGGTCTCGTCCGGGCGATCGGCTCCAGCAACGAATCCGCCTGGGGCATGATGAAGGCCGAGGCGGTCTCGGCCTCCCTCGGCCTCGCCCGCTACGATACCATCCAGAACAACTTCAGCATCCTCAACCGCCGCTTCGAGGACGCGATGGCGGAAGTGGCCCGCCGCGAATCGATCAGCCTCCTCCCCTACTCCCCGCTCGCCGCCGGCGTCTGCTCCGGCAAGTACAACGACGGCCGCATGCCGGAGGGCGCCCGGTTCACCGAATACCTCAAGAACGAGGGCGACCGCCAGAAACGCATGGCCCACCGCTTCGTCAACGAGAAGAGCCTCGCCACCGTCGCCGAGCTGATGACCCTGGCCGGGAAAACCGGCGTGGGCGTCGTCCCCCTCTGCCTGGCCTGGAGCCGCCAGCACGACTTCGTCGCATCGAGCATCTTCGGCGCGGTCACCCCCGCCCAGCTCGAAGAGTGCCTGCAGGCCGCCGATCTCGTCCTCGACCCGGAAACCCTGGCCGAAATCGACGTCATCACCGCGAAGCACCCCTACCCGCTCGGATAGGGGCGCACTGGTTACGCCATCAAGGTGGAAGCGGCTTCCAGCCGCTTTGGCGCTTTTCGCCGCTATCCCGCAAGGCTGCTCTCGCGAAAGACGGGCGGCTCTATCGTCCAACCTTCCCGCAGGCGCCGGTCTTCCGCTTTGAGACAACGGTACACATGGATGCCGCCGATGGCCGATGCCAGGCGGGCCCGGAGGCCGAATTCCTTCTTGATTTCGCGCAGGAGCGTCTCGAGCCGTCCGCGCACCCCGGGTTGATCGCGGAACCAGCGGAGGGCGCCCGCGATCGCGGCGGCATACCGCACGGGGAGTACCTCCGCCTCGCGCCGGAAACGCTCGCGGATACGGGGATCGGCGCACTTTCCGTAGCGTTTCCACCCTTCGAGAAGCGTGCGGGCCATCCGCAGGACGCTGGGTCCGTTGACTTCGAAATCGCGCTCGAAGGCGCGCTTCAAGAACCCGGTCTCCATCCCCGGGGGTATCTTCGGGTGCCGGTGGACGAACCGGAGCTGCCCGTGCGCGTCCGCCGAATCCCCGCAGGTTGGATCAACCAGGGTCCCCGCCCCGCGGTGTTCCTCGAAAAGAGGCGTGCCGGGCACGGGCGTGTAGAGCATGAACTGGTGGAACTCCGTATCGTGGCGCACGGCGTACTCGATCGCCTCCGGGAGGTTCTCCGGAGAGTGCTCCTCGAGACCGATGATGGTGGACCCCAGAACACTGATCCCGTGCGACCGAAGATCCCGGACGAGCGAAAGGGTGTCCGCGCCGGACAACTTCGAGTAGCGGCTCTCCTTTCCCTCCAAACCCATCCAGACCCACGAAACGCCCAGCCCCACCAACTCCTCCATCTTGTAGGAGGTCAGCACGTTGGCGGAGCTGAAAACATACAGGGACCAACTCTTGCGATGCTCCTTCATCCTCTCCAGCAGGCGGAGGGCGCGGCGGCGGTGGAAGAGGAAATTCTCATCCATGACGAAAAAGGACCGCACCTTGAGATCCCTCTCCAGCCCCCGCATGACCTCGAACAATTCATCGCCGCTCTTGTAGAAATCGATGAACCTCCCCTTGCCTCCGAACATCGCGGAAGTCGCGCAAAAGTTGCAACCCATCGGGCAACCCACCGAGGGAATCAGGGTGGCCGCCACTTCTCCGGGCTTCTCGCTCAGGCGCATCCCCATCGTCCGCGTGCCCACGCCCGACAGGATCCGGGGATGGCGGATCGGGCGGTCCGGATCCTCGCCGAGGAACTCCCTCATCCAGCGGACACCCTCCCCTCGGACCACGTGGTCGGCTCCGGTTCGCGCCCGGAGATCGGGCACCCCCGAGATATGCCCGCCGATGATAATGCCGGCCCCGGGGCGGTGGAGGCGGACCAGACGGCACATCTCGCGGACTTTCAGATAGTTCGGCGGAATCGCACTGATCGCCACGAAGTCGTAGGGATGCCGCTCCAGTTCCTCGATGAACTGATCCCGGGTCGGAAAATCCAGAAGGGTGCTCGGACATCCGATGTTTTCGCGGATCAACATCAACCCCCAGGAACGGTGGAACATCCGGAGCGAGAAAGGTCCCTGCACCCGGGTCACCTGGTTCTGGTAGAGTTCCATCGGGTTGATGGCGCGGCTCCCGTATTCATCGTCGCGGGCGAAGGGTCCGAAGACGCTGCTGAACAGAATTCCGGGGTTCCGGACCGGACTGACGGGTCCGGATGGCGACTGGGTCTCAATGCGATTCACCTCGAAGGATATGGGGGAAAAGGCGGGAACACCCAACCCTTGATTGTCGGGGAGACTGAATCAGTAAGATCCATGTCCCCGTGGATTCGCGGGGCTTATGGGTCGCGCCCGCGATCGACCCGGCCACCCCGGTCCACCGCGAAACACGCCAGGAGCAGGGCGAACAGAATCGGCAGGATCCAGAAACTCTCGCGGATGCCGCGCAGATCCGCCCACCAGCCCACCAGCCAGGAGGCGGCGCCGAAGCCGGCGATGCCGCCGCAGGAGAGCAGGATCAGCAGGGCGGTCGGATCGAGCTGCAGCGAATCGACCGCGTAGGACTGGATGCTCGGCCAGAAACAGGCCACCGCCAGCCCCGACAGGAACAGCAGGAGAAAAAACACGCCCACCCCCGCGGCCAGCGGCACGCACAGGCTGACCGCCAGCCCGGCGGCCGCCGACCCGACCAGCAGGCGGCGCAGTCCCGGCTGCCGGAAGAGCAACCCCCCGCCGAAACGGCCCGTGAGCATCCCCACGCAGAAAAACGCCACCCCGATTCCCGCCGCGCGCGGCGATTCCCCGAAATGCAATTGGATGAAACTCGCGCTCCAGAACGTGAACGTGCCCTCGATCGCCCCGGCGAGGAACATCATGGTCGTGAAGAGCCAGAAAGCCCCCGAGCGGAGGATCTCCTGTTTCCGGCGGAGCACGTGGGCCATCGACACCCGCTCGCGGCCCCCTCCCTTGTTGCGCAGCCACAGAAAGAGGACTCCGGCCAGCAGGTTGAACACCCCGATCCCGCCCATGATCCACCGCCAGGAGAAATCGAGCGTCAACAGCTCGCCCGAACCGATCATCACCACCAGCACCCCGAGCGACCAGAAGCCGTTGGAGAAGTTCATGTAGCGGCCCGACTCCTCCGGGTGCAGCTCCTGCACCAGCGGATTCATGAGCGCCTCGACCACCCCGCCCCCCACGCCCAGGACGGCCATGGCCAGAAGCACCACCCCGTAGTGGGGGCTCACGCTGTAGAGCAGCATGCCCACCCCGAGCGCCAGGCAGCTCATCCCCAGGGCCCGCGCCTTGCCGAAACGCGCCGCGAGGAATCCGCTGCACAGCAGCACGAAAACGATCACCACCCCCCGCATCGCCTCCAGCACGCCACCGGCCGTCAACGAAAACGACAACTCCCGGGCGAGCACCACCAGGCAGATCGGCGTGGCCGTCACCGTCGCCGAATAGGCGACAAACCCCACCGCCACCGCGTAGTCGAGGGGTTTCAAACGAAAAGGCTTCGCGCTGCTGCTGGGGGAATCCGGCACCGCCGCCCACGGTTACCCCATCGCCCCGGCCCGGGCAATGCCTTTGTTCGTCATCCGGGTTGGCGGCGCCGCCGGTTGCGATGACGGCAACCAATCCCCCGTTTCGACTGCTCGGGGCTTCCGGTCGGCAGGATGGGATCCGCCCGCCGGAGAGCGGCTGGGCAGGGAACGGCGTGAAGGGGCGCCCAGCAGACACCGTAGGCGCCGCCCACGCGCCCGAGGTTGGCCAACTGGATTGCATCTATTCCCTCGCCGATCCGGTCCGGCCCTCTCCAAACCTCAAATCGAGATAGACCGGACGGTGGTCGCTGCCCTCCCGGACGTAGAGCGGGTCGAAGACCGTCCCCTCCCCCGCTACGAAGCGGCTCATTTCCGGTGACGCCAGGAAGAAATCGACCCGTTCGTAGATCTCCTTTTTCTTGAAAAAATAGGTCCATTTTTCCCGCCGGGAGTCGAAGGCCTCGACGATGCGGGAGATCTCCACGTCGCCCCGTTTCAGGAAACGGCGGAGCGGGGCGCTGTCGCGGTGGTCGTTGAAATCCCCGGCGATCAAGTAGAGGCCCCCGCCCTCCGGAAACCGGTCGAGGATCCGGTTCCGGGCGGCCTGCGCCTCCTTCGTCCGCCGTTCCTGCGAGTTGGGATCGTCCGGCTGGTCGGACCAGCGGCTTTTCAGGTGGACGACGAACAGGCTCCAGGTCTTCCCCTCCGAGGCGGGCACCGGGAACACGACCTCGAGAAGTCCGCGCTTCATCTCCAGCCGCTCTCCGAAATAGGGAAAGTCCATTTCCACGTGGCGGCGAACCTCGACCGGGGCGATCTTCGAGAGCAGGGCCAGGTGGCGGTTCTCATCGTTCGCCTCGAAGTGGATGGCGTGGGGGTATTCCACCCCGTCCTCGGCCAAATCCTCTCGAAACTCCTTCAGAAACGGCGCCGGGCCCATCTCCTGGAGGGCCAGGACGTCGGGATCGATCTCCACGACCGCCCGGCGCAGCGCGGCTTTCTCGCTTTCGGGCTTCGGGTAATCCGGCCTCCAGCGCCCCTCGGTCCATCGGTCCTGGACGAGGTAGTTCAACAGGTTCATGGTGGCCACGCGGATGTCGTCGGCTCCGGCGGGTATGGCCGATGCCAGGACGAACAGGAAAACAAGAAGAAGGCGCCTCATGCCCCGGCCTCCCCCGCGACCGCGGTGTTCGCGTCCGGCTCCCCGGAGCGAAGGCTTTTCTCCCTCTCGCGCAGGGTGGGATGCGAGTAGTGGAAGCGGCTGTAGCTCGGGTGCGGGATCAGGTTGCCCAGGTTCTTCTTGTACATGGCCCGGAGAGCGGAGATGAGCGGCCGGGACGAACCCATGGCGTCGCGGGCGAAGCGGTCGGCCTCGAACTCGTGCCTGCGCGACATCCAGTTGAAGAGCGGCGCGGTCCAGAAGGTCACCAGGCCGCCGAGCACGACGAACAGGAGAAAGGCGGGAACGTAGCGGGCCATTTCGCCGTGGACGTCGGGACTGAGCGAGAATCCGAACCCGGCCATGAACCAGTCCTGCCCGGAGAGCCACTGGAGTATCCAGAAACCGAGGGCGAGACCGGCCGCGGACACGGCGATCATGCGGGGGATGTGCCCCTTGCGGTAGTGCCCGATCTCGTGGGCGAGGACGGCCTCGATCTGTTGCGGCTCGAGCTGCTCCATCAGGGTGTCGAAGAGCACGATCCGGCGGAAGCGGCCGAAGCCGGTGAAGTAGGCGTTGGAGTGCGAGGAGCGCTTGCTCCCGTCGATGACCTGTATGGTCTTGGCGCGGAAACCGGTCCGCTCGGCGAGGGCCATCAGCCGGTCCTTCAGCTCGCCGTCGGCCAGGGGCTCGAGCTTGTTGAAGAGGGGGACGATGAGGACGGGGTAGAGAACCAGCATCAGGATCTGGAACCCGAAAACCACCGCGAAGCCGAAAACCCACCACGAGCCGGGAAACGAGACCGCGATCCAGAAGATCAGCGCGGCCAGGGGGGTCCCGATGGCGTACGCCAGCAGAAGTCCCTTGAGCTTGTCCGACCACCAGAGCCGGGGGGTGGTCTTGTTGAAGCCGAAGGATTCCTCCAGCCGGAACTGCGAATACCAGTCGAAGGGAAGACCCGGCAGGGAGAGCAGGAACAGTATGCTGACGAAGACGAGCGACTGCCCCCACAGACCGAACCCGAGCCAGCCGGAGAGAAGGCCGTAGAGCCCCGGCAGGACGCCCAGGGCCAGAACCAGGCCCAGAACGACGGCGTCGTAAACGATCTCGCGGCGGCCCAGCGCCGATTTGGCCAGGGTGTAGTCATTGGCCTTGTCGAAGGTTTCCCGGTCGAACACCCCCTGGAAAACCGAGGGGATCCGGTGCCTGTTCCGCTCCACGTGGCGCGAGTTCAACCGCTCGAGAAAGAACTCGAAGCAACACTTGAGCGTGATCAGGATAATGGCGGCCAGTATGGGTGCGGTCATCCTCCCCAATGGAGAGGCTCCTCGGAAAATTTGCAAGAAAGATGGAACTCCGCTTGTGATCCGGGCCGCCAACGGCAATGATACGGGGTTATCCATGAATGAAAAAGAAACCGAAGAGCCATCCTACGAAGACGCCTACCGGCAACTCGAGGAGATCGTGTCGCGGCTGGAGGAGGACGAGCCGACCCTCGACGAGCTGGTCAAGGACTACGAAAAAGGCATGGGGCTTCTGAAAACCTGCCACCGCCACCTGAACGAAGCCGCCCTGCGCATCGAGCGCGTGCGGGCCGGGGGGGATCTCGTCCTGGAACCCTTCGAGGAGGATGGCCCGGCCGACGGAGCCCCCCAGCCATGAGCGAAACCGACCTTCTCTCCGGCATCGCCCGGCCGGCCGACCTGCGCGGACTCGGGAGCGACCAACTCGAAGCGCTCGCGGCGGAGATCCGCCGTCGCATCATCGCCGTCACCGCCGTCAACGGCGGCCACATCGGCCCGAACCTGGGAGTGGTGGAGCTGACCCTCGCCCTCCACCGCGTCTTCGACACGCCGGAGGACCGGTTTGTTTTCGACGTCTCCCACCAGGGCTACGTCCACAAGCTGCTGACCGGGCGCAACGACGGATCGTTCGACCGGATCCGCAAGAGCGGCGGCTACAGCGGGTTCCTCAACCGCGCGGAAAGCGAGCACGATTGCTACGGGGCCGGCCACGCGGGCACGGCTCTCTCGGCCGCCCTCGGAATGGCGGCCGCGCGCGACCGCCGCGGAGGGAAGGAGCACGTGGTCGCGGTCTGCGGCGACGCGGCCTTCACCTGCGGGATCACTCTCGAGGCCCTCAACAACGTGACCGACGCCACGAAGCGGCTGATCGTCGTGCTCAACGACAACGAATGGTCGATCGACCGGAACGTGGGCGCCATCTCGCGGTACTTCAACGAGCTGATCACCACCCCCTTCTACAACCGGATCAACGACGACCTCGAATCGTTTCTCCGCCGGGTTCCGGGCGGGGAGGCGCTCATCCGCCTCGGATCCAAATGGAAACGGGAGACGAAGGATTTCTTCACCTCGTCGTCGATTTTCGAAAACTTCGGCCTCCGCTACATCGGCCCCATCGACGGGCACAACGTGGCCGAGCTGGAGCAGTACCTGACTTTCGCGAAGAATTCGCCCGAGCCGCTGGTCCTCCACGTCATCACCCAGAAGGGCAAGGGCAGCGAGGCCGCCCTCGCCCAGCCCGAGAAATTCCACGGCGCCTCGCCGTTCGATCCGGAGACCGGCTCGTCCAAGCCCGGCAAGCCCGGCACCCCCCCGAAGTACCAGGATGTCTTCGGCGAGGCCGTTCTCGCCCACTGCCGCAGGGACAAGATGGTGGTCGGCATCACCGGAGCGATGCCCTCGGGCACCGGACTGAACAAGCTCCGCGACAACCTGCCCGAGCAGTACTACGACGTCGGCATCGCCGAGGAGCACGCGGTGCTCTTCGCGGCGGGCATGGCGACCAGCGGCCACCACCCCGTCTGCGCCATTTACTCGACCTTTCTCCAGCGCGCCTTCGACCCGGTCGTACACGACGTCTGCCTCCAGAACCTGCCGGTGCTCTTCTGCATGGACCGCGCCGGCCTCTCGCCCAACGACGGCGCGACCCACCACGGCCTCTTCGACATCGCCTACCTGCGCGGCATCCCCCGTACCGTCCTGATGCAGCCGGCCGACGAGGACGAACTCGCCGACATGATCGCGACCGGCCTCGCCCACCCCGGACCGGCGTTCATCCGCTACCCGCGCGGGAACGGGACCGGAAAGCCCGTCAAGGAGGTCCCCGAAATCCTCCCCATCGGCAAGGCCGCCGTCCTCCGGAAGGGAACGGACGTGTTCATCTGGGCGCTCGGCCCGATGGTGGCCGAGGCGGAGACCCTCGCCTCGCGCATCGCCGAAGTCACCGGCCTCTCCGTCGGAGTCGTCAACGCCCGCTTCGCCAAGCCGCTCGATTCCGATCTCCTGCGCCGCCAGGCGGCCGGCGCCTGCCTGATCGTGACGATGGAGGACCATGTCCGCAGCGGGGGTTTCGGTTCCGCCGTGCTGGAGGATCTCTCGGAAGCCGGAATAACCACCCCGGTGCAAAGAATCGGCTGGCCCGACCGCTTCATCGACCACGGCGACTCCGACAAGGACCTACGCGCCGCCAACGGACTCGATCCGGCGGGCTTTTTCGAGGCGGTGTCCCGGCGTCTCGAAGCCCTGTCCGGAGAGGACTCCCCGGCACCCGCGAAGCGCCGCTCCGGCGGCATCGACCGGAAAGCGGCGGCCGTCGAACGCTGACACCGCCCCCGCGCGATGGCGGAACCCGTGAGGGCTTCGCCTCCACAAAGTGTTCGACAGAAGCATTACGAACCCTTTACCTTGTTTGCTCCTTTCGCCCACTTTTCCCGTGACGCCCGCGCCATCAGAGAATCCTCCCGCCCGACGCGCGCTCCACGATCGCGCGCACGGGTGGGTGCGGCCGGCCCTCCGCCCCGGAGCGGCCGCGGTGGACGCGACCTGCGGAAACGGCCACGACACGCTTTTTCTCTGCCGCGCGCTGGCCGGGCGCGGCTTCGTGCTCGGGATCGACATCCAGAAAGCGGCCTTGCTACGGACCCGCGGGCGACTCGCGGAACACGGATTGGAGGCGAGGCTGCTTCACGGCGACCACCGTCGTCTGGCCGGTCACCTCGACGAAGCGGGGCTTGCCCGGATCGACGCGGCCATCTTCAACCTCGGCTACCTGCCGGGAGGGGATCGCACCCTCACCAGCCGGCCCGAATCAACGGTGGGGGCGCTCCGGGCCTGCCTCGCCCGCGGAGCCCCCGGATTCCGACTGGCGGTGACGGCCTATCGCGGCCACGCGGGCGGGGCGGACGAGGAGAGGGCCGTGCGGGCCTTCATGGAAGAGGCGGCCGCGGCCGGACACCCCGCCGTGCGCGAGGAAACACCCGGCGATGGCCCCGTCTTTTACGGCCTGTCCAAACTCAAACAGAAATCAATCCAATGAACGAAGCCACAGTCGCCCGCCTTTTCCTCGCTCTTTGCGCAGTGAACTTCTTCCACTCCGCCGGCGCCTCGGAGCACGATGAAGATCAATGGAAAGTGGCCCACCATTCCCGCGTGGTGCTTTTCTACCCCCCCGGCTGGACGATCCGCACGGAGATCCCGGAGGCTCTCCTCGAGCTTTCGCCTGGCGGGGACGGCGGCGTCCGCGCCGAAGACCAGCGCCTTCTGCTCCAGATCAAGGATCCGCCGGACGGAGAGACCTTCGACTCGTTCGTGGATCGGCAAGTGGCCGCTCTCCGGGAGGAGCTGGATGATTCGACGATCCTCGGCGACGAACCCGCGCGGCGGGGCCCCCACTCCGGCCACGCCGTCGAACTCTCCCACCAGTCCGGCGGACGGGAAGCCCGGATCGAACTCTTTTTCTTCGAACAGGGCGACGACGTTTTCCTGGTCACCCTGTCCGGAGAATCCTCCGCGCACGAAACCACCAGGCCGGTTTTCCATCGTATCATAGCGGGAATCCACCCGCTGAAAGAAATCTTTCCGACCGCTTACTTCCACCAGGACTTCGTGATCCAGTTTCCCGAGGACTGGACCGTCAAGGAGGGTCTGCCCGGAACGGTCGTCGCGGCCATCAGCCCGAAGACCAAGGGCAACGACCCCTTCCAGGAACGTCTCACGGTCGGCTACGAGCGAATTCCCGACGGGATGTCTTTCGATGAGTACGTCGATAGAAACTTCAAAATCCTGCTGACCCGGCTGCGCCGCGCCCGCGAGCAAGACCGGGATGAACGCACGGTCGCGGGGGAGCGGGCCCGGAGCATTGAGCTTTCGCACCATACGACCGGAGTTCGGACGATCCTTCGCGTGACCATGGTTCCGTCGGAGGAGCGCGCGTTCACCTTGATCGCTTCAGGAATTGATCCGGACTATTCCCGGATGGAGGAAACCTTCGACCGAATCCTGAATAGCTTTGCATCCCCGACCCCGCCGGGCAAGGATTCCCGCACTCAATGACCGGCCTCCTCCGCACAACGCTGTTCTTTTTCCTGCCCGTGTTTCTCGCGCTGGCGGTTTACCACAGTTGGATCGGCTCGCCCGAGGCCGCCCGGGAACGGCGCGCCTTGGCCCGGGCCGCCCACGCCGCCGCCATCGAAGCCACCCGCGAGGCCTGCGAAACCATGCTGCGCGATGGCACGACCGGTTCGCAGGCCATGCCCGGGGCGCTCGAAGAGGCCGGCGTCATCCTCGCCGAAGTGGTCTCCGATTCAACGCAGGTGCTGCGCCTGCTCTCGGGGCCGCTGGACGCGGCCGGCGGGTGGACGCTCGTTCCCGATCCGGCCGAAGCACCCGACCGGGTGTCCGGCTTCCGCTTTTCCGCCGGGGACCGGTCCATTCCGTCCGTCCTCTTCGAGGAGACCGTTTACCAGGCCGACGGCGATCCGGCCCGGTTGAATGTTTATGTCCGGCAGAAATCGGTTTCGAATCATGATTGAGTTCCCGGCCGTCCGGAGCCTCCGCCTGCCCTGGACCGTCGCCATGATCGTCGCCGCGGCGGCCGTCGGGCGGGCCGACGCCCCCTCCGACCCCGTCGCCGAGACCATGGACGGTTTCGCCTCGGCGATCCGGCTCCGCGGCCAGATCGCGGACGAGAAGAGGGACTGGGCGCGGCAGGAGCGGATTCTGCGGGCCGAGATCCACATGCTCGAGGCCGAGATCTCCGAGACCCGCCGCCAGATCGAATCCCTTCGCTCCGAGCGTTCCGAGGTGCTCGAAAAACGCGAGCGCCTTCTCGCCCGCAAAGAAGAGGAGGAGACCGCCCTCGACCGGATCGAAACCCTGATCGGGCGGATTTCCGAGCCCTTCGAGCAACTCGTGGAACGCCTCCCGGAGTGGATCGAGGATACAGGCGGGGATTCCGAAGGGGATTCCTTCGCCGTCCTGCGCCGGCTCCGGGCGATCCAGGCCGCCAATCAGCGGGTGTGGACCCTGCCGATGGAGGTGGCCGACCCGGCCGACGGGGAGTCGGTGCGGGTCGATGTCCTCTCCTTCGGGCTCGGGGGCGCCTTTTTCGCCTCGCGCGGGTCGGATTTCAGCGGCCGGTTCGTTTTCGACGGAAACGGGTGGAGCGTCGAAATCATCCCCGATTTCGCCTCCCCGATCCGCGACGGAATCCTTCAGGAGGAGGGGCTCGGGGAGCCGCGCTTCCTGCCGCTGCCCGTTTCGATCGGAGGGAGCCGCTGATGCGCTGCTTCCTCGCGATCCTCCTGCTCGCGGGCGGGCCGTTGGCAGACGGCTACGCCCGGGAGTCCGCCGCCTCCATCGCCGAGACGGGCCGGGCCGAGGCGCGGGCCGCGATGGCCGACCTCCGGTCCTTCCGCGACGAAGTCCGCGATGCGCAACTCCCCCTCGAGGAGCGCATCCTCGGGCTGCGGGCCGATCTGGAGAGGGAACGGGCGGAGTTGCGGCGCCTGCGCGAGGCCCGGGATTCGGGCGAGGTCGGCGTTTCGGATCTCGAACGGGAGGTCGGTCGGCTGGACGCCGCGCGCGAAACGGCCGAAGCCCTCCTCGACGAACTCTTCCGCGAGTGGGCGGGCTCCCCCCTCCGCCGGCTCGATCCGGAAAGTCAGGCACTCCTCGAGGAATGGCGGACCGCGGAGGAAACCGGCGATTCGTTCCCGGCGGCCGGGGCAATGCTCGAATCGCTCGTCTCCGACCTCCGCCGGGCCGTCGGGGGGGCGATCCGCTCCGTCACCGTTTACCTTCCCGACGGCAAACGGGTTTCCGGAACCGGGCTTTTCTTCGGCCCCTCCGTCTATGTCTCCTCCGCTGACGGGGAGCGGACCGGAATCGTCGATCAGACCGATCCGGCCTTTCCCCGGCTCGTGGAATCCGCCCCCCGCGAGGCCCGGAGCATACAGGCCACCCTGCGCGACCGGGGCGGCATCCTCCCCCTCGATCCGACCGGGGGCGCCTCGCTCGCCCTCCGGCGGACCGAGCCCGGACTCCTCGGCGAGATCCGCCAGGGCGGAATATGGATCTATCCCATCCTCTTCGCGGCGGCGGTCGCCCTGCTGGTCGCCGCCGCCAAGTGGGCCGGCATCGAGCGGATCCGGAGCGCCGTGCGCCGGGGCAAGACCGCCTTCCCCGGGGCTACCGCCGGCGGCGCCGGCGGCGGCGAAAGCGCCGTCCGCGGAATGCTCGCCAATCAGCCGGGCCTGCTCCGGCCCTTCTGGGAAACCCTCTGGAACACCCGGGACGCCGATCCCGAGCTGCGGGAGGATCTGCTCTACGCCCGGCTGATCGAGATCCGGCTGCGCCTCACCCGGGGCATCGCCGCCCTCTCCGTCATCGCGGCCACCACCCCCCTGCTCGGCCTTCTCGGCACGGTGACCGGCATGATCGCCACCTTCCGCCGGATCACGCTCTTCGGAGCCGGCGATCCCCAGAGCCTTTCCGGCGGGATCTCCGAAGCGCTCCTGACCACCAAGTTCGGGCTCATCGTCGCCATCCCCACCTTTCTCCTCTACGCCTATCTCTCGCGGCGGGCGCAGGGAACGGTCGCCGATCTCGAGAACTTTTCGCGCCGCTGCGAACGCCCCGGCCCATGAACGCACTGATCGAGGAATCCTGGTCGATCTGGCGCTCGGGCGGAGCCCTTATGATTCCGCTCTCCCTGCTCGCTTTCGGAATCTTCTTCGCCGAGATCCGCCTCCATCTCCGGATCCGCCGCCACCGGGCGGAGCAGGCCGCCGGACATCCGGCGCCCCGCCCGGGACTCTCCGCCCCGGACGGGTTCGCGATCCGGCGCAACCGCGTGCTCCAGCCCATCGACCGGCGGATCCGCCACTACGCCGTCCTCGTCGGCGTCTGTCCGCTCACGGGTCTTCTCGGCACGGTGGCCGGGATGACATCCACCTTCGAGGGCATCGCCAGTCCCGAAGCCACCAATCTCTCCCAGGACGTCGCCGGGGGGATCTCCGAGGCCCTCGTCACGACCCAGGCCGGCCTGCTCGTGGCCATCCCGGGCATGATCCTTCTCGCGGTCCTGCGGCGCGGGCGGGACCGGATCGCACTCGAGTTTTTCACCCGGGAGGGCCGCGCCCTCGAACGCGCGACTCCGGCGACCCGATGAGACGCAGACGCTCCATCCAGCGGGAGGACGGCGATGCCCTCGCCGGGGAGTCGATCAACGTCTCCCCCCTCATCGACGTCGTTTTCATCCTCCTCATCTTCTTCATCGTCACGACGGTCTTCGTCCGCGAAACCGGAATCGACGTCGAACGCCCCCGCGCCGCCAGCGCCGCCGAACTGCCGCGCGAGGCGATCCTGATCGCCGTCGATGCGGAAGGGGGCGTCCACTACGGCGGCGCGCCGATCCACCTGCGGTCGCTGCGCGGCACCGTCCGGCGGCTCCTGCAGGGCGACCCCCGCCCGATCATCGTCCAGGCCGACCGCGCGACCTCGACCGAGAATCTTGTCGCGGTGATCGACGAGTTGAACCTGGCCGGAGCCGAATCGGTCAGCATAGCGACCCGGGCGACCGATGGCTGACCCGGACGGAAATCCGGCCGACACGGTCCTGGCCTTCCTCGGCGCGGCGGCGCTCACCCTCGCCGTTTTCCTTCTCCTGCCTCTGTCCCGCATGCTTTCCCCCGATCCGGCGGAGGAGCGTTGGTCCATCCGCCAGGTCGAGAGGGTCGAGATCCCGCCCCCCCCGCCGCCACCGGAACCCGAGCCGGAGGAGGAGTCGGCCGCCCCCTCCGAAGCGAGCCCCGATCTCCGCCCGCCCCCGCCGGATCCGCCCCTGCGATCCCTGCCCGTCGCTCTCGACGTGCGCCCCGATCCGGACCTTTTCGCGACCCCCGCCATCCATTCCCTCGCCGGGGAACTGGACGTGGGAGAAGAGATCCGCCGCTTCACCTTCGATGATCTCGAAGGCGGCCCCCGGGCGCTGAGCGTGCCGCCGGTGTCGATCCCCGTCGCCCTCGCCCGCCGCGGTTTCGGCCGGGGCGAAGTGGTCTTCTCCATCCGTATTCTGCCGGACGGCTCCGTCGAGGTGCTGGATGTCGTCAGCAGCACCCACCCCGAACTGGTCGAAGCCGCCCGGCGGTCGGCCGCCCGCGCCCGCTTCGAACCGCCGGAAATCAATGGACAGCGGGTCTCCGTCGAAGGAAACTGGCCCCTCATCATCGAATCCACCCGCCGATGAAAGCTCGCCTCGCCACCATCGCCCTCCTCGCCCTCCCGCTCCTGCTCCGGGGGGAGCCGGTCGATCTGCGCCCGGAGGAATACTCCTGGGACAACCCCGGCTTCCGCGAACGTTTCGCGGGAACCTACGGAGTCCTCAGCCCGGTCGAACCACAGATCTCCCCGGAGGAAAGCCGCTTTCTGCGGGAGGAAATCCTCCCCCGGATCGCCGCCGACCCCGGGGAGGCCGTCGCGGCCGTCAGAGAACGGCTCTCCGGGTCCAGCTCGCCCGCCCTCCACTTCATCCTCGGAAACCTTCTCCTCCAGGAAGGCCGCATCCCGGAGGCGCGGGAGAATCTGGACCGCGCCCTCGCCCTTTTCCCCGATTTCCGCCGGGCCCACCGCTCCCTCGCCCTCCTCGAAGTCCGCGCCGGGGACTACCCCGCCTCGGTTCCGCACTGGCTCGAGGTCATCCGCCTCGGGGGTGGCGACGACCAGAGCTACGGACTCCTCGGCTACGCCTACCTCCAGGACGGCCTTTGGAACGCCGCTTCCAGGGCCTTCGAAAACGCCCTCGTCCACCGCCCCGGGAGCCGCGATCTGCGGCGCGGCCTGGTCCAGGCCTTCCTGCAGAGCGGCCGACCGTCCGCCGCAGCCGAATTGATCGGTCAACTCCTGGCCGACGACGCCGAGGATCCGCAGCTCTGGAAACTTCTCGCCAACCACCACCTCGCGGAAAAAAATCTCGAGAGGACCGCCGCCGCCCTCGAGGTGGCCGCGCGCCTGGCGGAACCGGATCCCGGCACCCTTCTCCTTCTCGGAAACGTCTATACCAGCCTCGGACTCCCCGAACAGGCGCTCGCCGCCTATGGCCGTCTCCTCGATCTGCCCGCCTCCGAACTCGATTTCCCCGATGCTTTCGAGCCGGTCACCCTTCTTCTCGAACAACGGCTGTGGGAGCAGGCGGACCGCTACGCCGGGCGCCTGCGGGCGGCATTCGGGCGCGATCTCGAATCGGAGCAGCGGGACCGCATCCACGCCGCCATGGCGACCGCCCGTCTCCACACCGACCCGTCGGAAGAACTCGCCGAAACCGCCGCCTCCTATTCCGGTCGATTCCCGCTGGACGGTCTCCTGCAACTCGCCCTGGGCGACTATCACGCCCGCGAGGGCGACGTCGCCGAGGCCCTTCTCGCCTACCGGCGGGCGGCGGCGATCGATTCGCACCGCTACGAGGCCACCTTCCGTCTCGCCAACCTGCTGGTTTCCGAACAGCGCTACCGCGAGGCGATTCGCAGGCTCCGCGAACTCCAGCGCGAGAAATACAGCGGGCGCGTGGCCGCTTTTCTCTCGCGCCTCGAAGACCTCGTCGAAAACTGATTCGGCCCCGCTCCGGATCATTCGCGGTTGGGGCGGGCCTTGACTCCCTCGAACGGCTCACCGTGGAAAGGCATGCCGCTCCTCCCCGCCTCGACGAGATGTCGATCGCAGGTTCGGAAAAGATCCGCTTCGCCGTCCACCCTCCGGACCTCGTGCAGAAACCGCCCTCCGGCATCGACCCCCTCTCCGATGAAAACCAGGTAGCGTTTCAGGTGGGCCACGAGAAACTTCTCCTCCATTCCGGAAGGCTTCTTCGCCCGGTGGAGCCGATCGATGTAGGCGCGCACATCGCCCAGGGTGGGCGCGAACACCGGGCGGCCGGCGGACCGCTCGCGGATCTGCCGGAATATCCACGGATTCCGGATCGCGCTCCTTCCCACCATCGCGCCGAAGCAACCCGTTTCCCGGACCACCTCGCAGGCCACCGACGCCGAAGTCAGATTCCCGTTGGCGAAAACCGGGCAATCCAGCCGCCGCGCCGCAACGGCGATGCCCGCGTAATCCACCTCGCCCCGGTACATCTGCCGCACCGTCCTGCCGTGGACCGTGAGAAAATCCACCCCATGCCGGCGAACGGAATCCAGACAGCGTTCGAAATGCGAATCGTCCGCGAACCCCAGCCGGCATTTCACCGAGAACCGCCCGTCCAGCCGCTCCCTCATCCGGCCGATGATCGCATCGACGATCTCCGGATCCCGCAGGAGTCCGCCTCCCGCGTTGCGCTTGTAGATCTTCGGCGCCGGACACCCGAGATTCAGGTCCACCCCCGCCACCGGATACCGGGCCAGATCGGCGGCCACGCGGGCCAGATCCTCCGCGTCGTTTCCCAGAACCTGGGCGAATACGGGACGTCCGGTCCCGTTCTCCGTGATCGACCGGAGGATTCCGGGATCGAGCCGCGAATGCGGATAGACGGAAAAATACTCCGTGAAAAAATAGTCGGGCGGCCCGATATCCGCGATCACATGCAGAAAGGCATGGTCGGTGACATTCTGCATCGGGGCGAGCGCGGTCGGCAGCGCGCCGGGATCGACCGGAGGAGGAAGGGAACGTTGCATCGTGAAAAAGGGCGTTCTTCGCTATCCGCCGGGAGGATCCGTTGTCCGCTCTCTCACCCGGGTGGCTGCGAACAACCCCGCGAAACAACCGCCGCCGACGGCGACCCCTTTGGAAGACCGGAGTTCCTCGACGAACCGGCGGGAGCCGAGAATCTTCCC
Source organism: Puniceicoccaceae bacterium (assembly GCA_046541615.1). GTDB lineage: Bacteria > Verrucomicrobiota > Verrucomicrobiia > Opitutales > Puniceicoccaceae > Puniceicoccus. Next base: position 13,097 of record JBKHCX010000009.1, on the reverse strand, counting down.
GTCGGTGAAATAGCGGACGCGGCAAAGCAGCGCGCGCGGCAGGGAAATCTCCCCCATCTCCTGATCGACCACCCTCGCCCGGGCGCGCGACGGAAGGGCCGCCCCCTCGCCGGGCGCGGAGCCCTTGCCGTAGAGGAGCATACGATACGCGGGCAGATCGCCGCCCACCAACCCGATCCCCTCCCGGGCGGCGGCACCCCCGGCCACGGCCTCGCCGTAGCCACTGAACCGGTAATCCTTCGGATCGTCCACGATACCCGCCCTCACCGGATTCAGATCGATGTAGGCGGCCACGGTCTTCAGAGCGTAGCCGCCCCCCTCGACCAGCACGCTCTTGAACCGTTCGGCCCAAAGCGGCCCGAAGCGGCCTTTGGTCTTGTTGAACCACACCGAAAAGCGGTGCTTCAGAGTCTTCATGAACTCGGAAACATCGCCCATCCTCCTCAAGAGGGACTCACGCATCTTCTCCGCATCCGCCCCGCCCGCGGCGAGCAGGCCCTCCAGATGTTCGGGGGAAACCAGCTGGTAGGGAGTCGGCCTGGGATAAAGGACCCGGAACCGGCGCACCAACTCCGCATCCGAAACCTCCCTCTCGGCCGGAACCCGGACAAGAACATGGAAGTGATTCTCCATCAGGCAGTAAGTGATCACCTTGACACCGGAAAAATCAGCGCAGGCCCAGAGCATCCGGCGCAGAACCTCCCGCTCCACGCGCCCGAACAGACGCTCGCCGTTCACCGTCCGCGTCATGCAGTGGTAAACCGCGTCCATGCCCGAAAGCTTCAGCCGGCGACCTCTCATATCCGAAAGCTCCCACAAAACCCCCTTCCGCGCAAGGAAAAAGGGACTGTCCCTTATAAGTCGGCTCTTGCCTTGGTTTTCCGGGGGTGTTTCGCTCCTTCCGCACACTCTCCAAACTGAATGAAACAAAGGACGATTCTACGGGAATCCTCGGTCAGCGGAAAATCGCTTCACACCGGGGAGGAAGTCACCCTTACCCTGAAACCGGCCGCCGAGGATTCGGGCGTCGTCTTCCGGCGCACCGACCTGTACGGCAAACCGGAGATCCGGGCCGACATTTCCCTGGTCACCGAGCTGGTCCGGAGCACGACCCTCTCCTGCGGCCACGCGAAAGTCCATACCGTCGAGCATATTCTCAGCGCTCTGAGCGGCTGCGGCGTCGATAACGTCATTATCGAGATGGGCGCCAGCGAACCCCCCATCCTCGACGGCTCGGCCAAGCACTTCGTCAACCTGATCCAGAAAGCCGAACCGATCGAGCAGAAGAAACCCCGCAAGGTGTTCACGCTCAAGGAGCCCATTTCCATTTCCGAAGGGAACCGCTCGATCATCGCCCTTCCCTGCGAGACCCTGAAGATCACCTGCACTTCCTCCGACGACCGCGGCATCCACACCCAGCACCTGACCCTCGACATCGATCCGGACACCTACATCGCCCAGATCGCCCCGGCCCGCACCTTCACCATCTACGAGGATATCGAGGAACTCCTCAAACTCGGGAAGATCCAGGGCGGCAGCCTCGACAGCGCGATCGTCATCAAGGGCGACAAAATCCTCTCGAAGGAGCCCCTCCGGTTCAAAGACGAGTTCGTCCGCCACAAGATTCTCGATATCCTCGGCGACATTTCCCTTCTGGGGTGCGCCCTCCACGCCCATATCGTGGCGGTGCGCCCGGGACACGCCCTGAACGCCGGCCTGACCCGTTCCCTGTTCGCCCGGATGACCGGCCCTTCGGAGGGATCGAAGAAGTCCCGGGACGCGAAACCAATCATTCAGCCGACCATCGCCCCCGACGAGAAGGCGCTCGATATCCGGCGGATCCTCGACACGATCCCCCACCGCTATCCGTTCGTCATGATCGACCGCGTGCTCGAGATCGTCTCCGACGACGAGCTGATCGCGGTGAAGAACGTCAGCATCAACGAGCCCTATTTCCAGGGGCACTTTCCGGGGCGTCCGGTCATGCCGGGGGTCCTGCAGATCGAAGCCATGGCGCAGGCGGCCGGCATCCTCATGCTCCGCCACACGACCAACGAGAACAGCATCGCCCTCTTCATGAGCTGCGACAAGGTGAAGTTCCGCAACGCGGTCGAGCCGGGCGACCAGGTCGTCATCCACGTGCGGCTGATCAAGCGCCGGGGCAACAAGCTCGCGGTTGCGGCGGGCGAATGCAAGGTGGGGGACAAGGTCGTTTCCACCGCCGAACTCATGTTCACCATCTTCGCCGCCGGCGAGGCCCACTGATCGCCCGCCCATGGCAACCATCCACCCCACCGCCATCATCGGGAAAGGCGCGGCCATCGCCGAAACCGCCGAGATCGGCGCCTATGCCTATATCGGCGGCGAGGTGCGGATCGGCCCGGACTGCACGATCCACCATCACGCGACCGTGGAGGGCCGCACCGAGATGGGCCGGGGAAACGAGGTCTTCCCCTACGCTCTCATCGGGGGCAAGACCCACGACCTCAAACACCGGGGCGGACGGCCCGGACTGCGGATCGGCGACCACAACGTTTTCCGCGAGTACACGACCGTCCATCTCGCCACGAAGGACGACGAGTTCACCGTCCTCGGCAACCACAACACGATCCTCGCCTACAGCCACATCGCCCACGATTGCCGGATCGCCGATTTCCTGATCATGAGCAGCCACGCGGCTCTCGCCGGGCACGTGGTGTGCGGCGATCACGCCAACATCGGGTGGGGGGCCGGAGTGCACCAGTTCTGCCGAATCGGAACCCTCGCCATGGTGGGGGCGGCTTCCAAACTCGTCCAGGACGCGCCCCCGTTCCTGATCTCGGACGGCAATCCCGCCGCCGCCCGCGCACCCAACCGGATCGGACTGGAACGGGCCGGCTACGATCCGGAGGCGACCGCCGCCATCCACCGGGCCTTCAAACTCCTCTACCGGGAGGGACTGAACCGGACCCAGGCACTGGAGAAACTGGAGGAGACGTCCGGCGAGGAGCCGGTCGCCGAGTTGGTCGCGTTCTACCGGGAAAGCCGGCGCGGCGTCTGCTGATCCCGCCGCATAACCGTTGCCACCGGCGGGCGGAATCGCCCATTGTGCGGATCGTGGAGAATCAACAAAGCGAGGAACCCATCGTGTTTTCCTCAATCGGGCGAAGAATGTCCCGGGGAAGCGGAATCGAAGATCTGATGGACGACCTGGGCAAGGCCCTCGTCTCCGGCGGAGACTCCGTCGCCATGCTGGGCGGCGGCAACCCGGCGCCGATTCCGGAAGGACGCCGCCTCTGGAGGCGCCGGATGAAGGAACTCCTTGAAGACGAGGGCGACACCTTCGACCGCATGCTCGGCTACTACGACCCCCACCAGGGGAACGCCCGCTTCATCCGCGCGGTAGCGGACCTCTTCAACCAGGAATACGGATGGAACCTGACCCCGGAGAACATCGCCGTAACCAATGGCGGACAGACCGCGTTTTTCTTTCTCTTCAACCTTCTCGGCGGCGACGCCGGGAGGATCCTTTTCCCCCTTTCACCCGAGTATATCGGCTACTCCACGCAAGGTCTCGAACCGGGAACCCTCCTCTCCGTCCCGGGGCTGATCGACGAAGGCGAACCTCCGTTCTTCCGCTACCGGATCGATTTCGAGGCACTGCCCGCCGACATCCCCATCCGGGCGGCCTGCGTATCCCGCCCCACCAATCCGACCGGCAACGTGATCCGTGCCGAGGAACTGGAAAGACTCCACGCCTATTGCCGCGAGCGGGACGCGCTCCTCATCATCGACAACGCCTACGGCACCCCGTTTCCGAACATGATCTTCCGGGACGAGACGCCTTTCTGGCGGGAGGGAGTGGTGCTGACCTACAGCCTCTCGAAGCTCGGACTGCCCGGCACGCGGACGGGCATTGTCATCGGCCCGGCGGCGATCTGCCGGGCGGTCTCGTCGATGACGGCGGTCGTCGGCCTGGCCAACGGGTCCATCGGGCAGGCCCTCACCCTTCCGCTCTTCGAGGACGGCTCCATCCTCGAATATTGCCGGAGGACGGTCCGCCCCTTCTACGAGGAACGTTCCCGCCGGGCGGTCGCGGCCATACGGGAGGCTTTCGCGGGAATACCCTACCGCATCCACGAACCCGAGGGCGCCCTCTTCCTCTGGCTGTGGTTTCCGGATCTACCGGTCCACAGCGGCGAACTCTACCGGCTGATGAAGGAGGCGGGCGTCCTCGTCGTACCGGGCCACTTCTTCTTCCACAACCTGGAGCGCCAATGGCCGCACGCCTCGCAGTGCGTCCGGGTGAACCACTCCATGGATATCGACGGCTTCCCGGAGGCGGCCCGGAGAATGGCGTCGGTCCTAAGGACTATCGGTCGAGCGTGAAGCCGACCTTGATCGTCACCTGCCAGTGGCCGATCTTCTGGTCCTCGATGTGGCCGCGGGTCTCCACGACCTCGAACCAGCGCATGTTGCGCACGCTTTCGGCCGCTTTGGCGACGGCGTTTTCGACCGCGGCCTGCGGGGATTCCGAAGAGGAACCGGTGATTTCTATTTTTTTGTAGATATGATCCATGGAAGGCATTGAAAACAAACAATCCGGAGAATGCAAGGGTACGTCGGCTACGGCGAGGCGGCGGAGCGGCGGTGTCGATTTTTCTCGACCTCGCGGCGAAACCCCGCTACGAGTGCGAACGGTGAAAACAAACTATCCATGAGCCGCACGGTGTTCCGGCACCGCAACGCGTGAACCCCAACCCCCGAATGCCCCATGAAAAAGAGTGAACTCCGCGTATGGGCCCTGCGCACCCACGTGCCCGACGAATGGTGGGTGGATGTTGACGGCGAGGTTTCCGAAACCGTCGTCACCCTCGACGAAGCCTTCCACCGGGCCGAAGGATCCTCGGAGGCCTACATCATCCACGCCTCGCACGCCGAGGGAACCGAGGACCCCCACTGGATCCGGATGGGAGCGGAAACCCCGAAAGACGACCCTTTCGGCCTGCCCGCCTGGGTCTGCGCCAAGTGCGGGTTCTCGTTCGAGAACCCGAAGCGCAAGGGCGGAAAGATCACCGCCTGCGAGTTTCTCGGATACCTTCTCATCCTGCCGGGTCTGGCCATGACCATCCGGCGACGAAGAAAGACCCGCCCGTCCTGCCCCCACTGCGGCGCCACCCGGATCGTCAAAGGCAGTTCGAAGGCGGGGCAGGTCCTGCTGAGCCGCTGAGCGGGGCGGACTGTCAGGATTTCCCGGCGAGGAGAGCCAATACGGCGAGAAGACCGGTCGGCGGGGCCAGAAACCGCAACCGGAACCGGGGGCGGGAACCCGTCCAGAAGGCGATGCCCAGAAAGGCGACGGAAGCCGCGGGACCCATCCACGCGGCTGACGGGACGACCGACAGGCTCGCGACGGGGACGTCCGCGGCACCCGAGACCATCCCGACCATGGCTTCGAGAATCGGCCGGGCGGCGGCGTTGAAGAGTTCGCAGACAAAGGGCAGCCCCAGCAACCCGGCGAAGAGCGAAAGAAAACCGAGCACCAGAACGAGCGTCGCCGGCGGCACCAGAAGCAGATTCAGGAAGATGGCCGAAAGGGGAAGAATTCCGAAATGCGCGATCATCATCGGCCCGCTCGCGAGAAAAGCGGAAACGCTGATCGCGAGGCTGCCGAAGAACCACTGGCGCACCCGGTAGAAGCGGGAGCCGGTTTGGCCCGGCAACCAGTACCGGGGGTTGGTGATCCGAATCATCTCCCGCGCGGCGGGAACCCCGAAAACAAGAATCGACAGCACCACGGTGTAGGAGAGCTGGAAGCCAAGCGAAAAAATCTGCTCCGGATCGAAGAGGAGCACGAACAGCGCCGATGCGGCGAGGGCCGATTCGGGACGATACCCCCGCTGGAACGCCTTGGCTCCGAGAAGGAAAGCGATCATCAGAAAAGCCCGCACGGCCGACGGGGCCGATCCGGTGAGGACGACGTAGAAAAGCAGCACCGCGAGACTCAACGCCACACGCACCGGCTCGCTCATGCGCAGCAAACGGAAAACCCCGAGCAGGAATCCGCCCACCAAGCCGACGTGCAATCCTGAAATCGCGAAGAGGTGGGCCGTGCCCGTTTCGCGGAAAACCGCCTTCTGCGCCTGTTCCAGCCCCTGCCGCTGCCCGAGGACAATGGCCTGATAGACCGGGACCACCGGATCACCCTCCGCCGCGCCTGCCGCCAGTGCCCCCTTGGCCCGCTCCAGCAGGATGGCAAACACGGCTTCCCCGGAATCCGCCACCCCGACCGTTCGCGGGGGGACAACGGCCTCGATCACCCCCCGTGCGTCTCTCCGCCGGAGATATTCGAGAAAACCCTCATCGAAGGACGATTCCTCCAACGACCGGACCACCCCCCGCACCTCGGAATAGAATCCCCGGGGAATCACTCCCCGGCTCGCGCCGGCCGGCGCACGGAAGTAGAAAAGCCCTTCGCGGCCCTCGACCTCCGCCAGACCGATATGCGAAAAGGAGCGCGGAGGACCGGCGAACATTTGGACCGGATTGATCCGGAGAATCTCCTCCCGCAGGATGGGCCGCCCGACCGGATCGGCCGGCGGTCCGAAAAAACGGCCCCCGTACATCGCCCCGAGGCAGAACGCCGCCACCAGGAAATACCCGGCCCATCCGCGACCGCCCCCGCCGGAACGAACCATCAGCAATCCGAAGAGCAGTCCCGCGAGAAGAACCGCCCCCGCACCCGGATCCAACCAGTTTCCGGCCGAAACACTCGAAGAGGCGATCAACCCGGACGCGAACGGAATCAAGAACAGGAACAGAGGAGCACGGTGGCTGATCGCTGTTTCGCTGGAAGGTCTCACGGGTCGAAAGCGCCCCGATATAGACAGGATTCCCGGAGAAGGCGCAAGGAGAAGTCAGAAGAACCCGACGCGCGCGCCTTCAAGGCCGGGATCCGCGGGTGGAAGGAGAACTCCGAACGCGATCGCCGGCGCGATGAACAAAGCATGGGCCGGTCCGGACGACAGGCCCGGCCCCACGCTTGAGAAATGGGAACGCAGGCATCGACCATGATGCTTCGCGGAAATCGTATTGACGCCGGACGGTAATCCCGAAGGCTGGGTTGGGTGACCAGAAGCGTTCGCGATAAACCGTTGCAAGAAAGAGCAGAGCCTCTCCACCTCCCCCACCCCCGGCGGAATTCTCCGCACCGGCTTCCCCGATGAGATGGACCTGAATCCGGATTCCCATTCCGAAACCGCTCCATGCCACCGATCGATTCTTCCCTGATCGCTGTAAGTCCCAAGGGCACTCTCGTTTGCACGGCAGCCGAGGGTTCTTTGGCGAAAGCTTTCGCCCGGAGCGAAGCGCGAGGCCTGGCCGCCCTGCTCGAAAAGGGAAACGACGAGTTCGCGGATGAAGCTTCCTGCCGCTTCTGGCGGGAAGTGGCCGCGGCGTGGATCCGCTCGCTCTGCCAGGTGCCGGAGGGGGCGGGAGCCGGTTACGCGATCGACGACCCGGAGCCGGGCCAACTGGGCGAATGGGTGCTCAACGCACCCCCCATGACGGGCGGGGAATACCTATCGCCGGAGGTGCTGCTCGGCGTTTGGCGGCGGTTGGACGCCTGGACGCGGGAGCAGGTCGCGGCGCTCAACGGAATCGCCGCCTTCCTCCAACGGTACGCGCCCAACTGGTCGCGCGTGGGCCGGGTCACCGTCCACCTCGCCGAGAACAAGGGGGATGCGGACTATCCTTTCGCCTTCATGGCCAGCTACGCCAGCGGACTCAGTTCCGCCGGCCGGTTGCGCCAGATCCCCCTGGCGAAGGCCCTGGAGGAATACGGGGGCGCACGCGACAAGGCGGTCCTGCTCAAGCTCCTCGAACCGCTCCACCGCGCATCCAAGGCCTGTCCTCTGATGGCCGACCTGGTCGAAACCGGCGACGTCTATCATCCCCTCGCCTGGACCCCCGCGGAAGCGCACGCATTCCTGAAATCGATCCCGGCCTACGAAGACGCCGGACTCCTCGTGCGCCTGCCCAACTGGTGGCGGAAACGCTCGCGGCGGCCGAAGGTCAGTGCCACCATCGGCGACCGGAAGAAGGGCGCGGTCGGGCTCGATACCCTCCTCGATTTCAAGCTGGAGGTGGTCGTCGACGGGCAAACCCTCGGGCCCGACGAGATCGCCGAGCTGCTCGCAGGCGACGATGGGTTGGTGCTCTTTCGGGGGCAGTGGATCGAGGTGGACCGGGAGAAGCTGCAACAGGCCCTCGACCACTGGAAGACCCTCGAGGCGAAGGGCGGCCTGTCCTTCACCGAGGGCATGCGCCTGCTGGCCGATCGGGCGGAAGACGCCCTGCCCGAGGACGACGCCGGCGAAGAACGCGCCTGGGCCTTCGCCCGGCCGGGCGGCTGGCTTTCCGAAACCCTGCAGGAACTGACCCGCCCTTCCGGCGACGCGCCGCCTCCCGACGGCCTTCAGGCCAGCCTGCGCCCCTACCAGCGCAAGGGCCTCGACTGGCTCTGGTTCTGCGCCCGCACCGGGCTGGGCGCCTGCCTGGCCGATGACATGGGCCTGGGGAAAACCGTCCAGGTCCTTGCCGCCCTCCAGCGCAAGAAGGAGAGCGAACCGGGTGGACCGCCCGCCCTGCTCGTCGTTCCGGCCTCCCTCATTGGCAACTGGCAGCGCGAGGCGGCCCGCTTCACCCCGCAGCTCGCGCTTTTCATCGCCCACCGTTCCGCCGGACAGGCCGGCTTCGAGAATCCCTCCGACGCGACCCTGTCCGCCGCCGACCTCGTCATCACCACCTACGGGACCCTTTCCCGGCTCGACTGGCCCGCAGACAGGGAGTGGAGCTGGGTCGTCATCGACGAAGCCCAGGCGATCAAGAACCATGGCACCCGCCAGAGCAAAGCGGTGCGCAGGCTCCGGGCGCGGGGACGCATCGCCCTCACCGGCACCCCGGTGGAAAACAATCTGGGCGATCTCTGGTCCCTCTTCGATTTCATCAACCCCGGCCTGCTGGGGACCCGGAAGCAGTTCAGCGATTTCGCCAAAAGCCTGCGCGAAACACAGGGCGGACACTACGGCCCGCTGCGCCGCCTCGTCGCTCCCTACATCCTCCGCCGTCTCAAAACCGATAAAACGATCATCTCCGATCTGCCGGACAAGACCGAGATGAAGGTCTTCTGCGGCCTGACACCCCCCCAGGCCAAGCTCTACCGGCAACTCGCGGCCCAGCTCGAAAAAGATCTGGAAACCAGCGACGGCATCCGGCGCCGCGGCCTCGTTCTCGCCTACCTGATGCGCTTCAAGCAGACCTGCAACCACCCGGACCAGCTCTCCAAGGCGGGAGACTACGCCCCCGCCGCCAGCGCCAAATTCCAGCGCCTCGCCGGGATCTGCGAGGAAATCGCCTCGCGCGGGGAGAAGGTCCTCGTCTTCACCCAGTTCCGCGAGCTGGCCGAGCCGCTGGAGGGCCATCTGGGGGCTGTCTTCGGCCGCGCGGGGCTCATCCTCCACGGCGGCACGGCGGTCAAGGCGCGGCAGGCGATGGTCGAGCGCTTCCAGCGCGATGACGGCCCCCCTTTCTTCGTCCTTTCGCTCAAGGCCGGCGGCACCGGCCTCAACCTCACCGCCGCCTCCCACGTCGTCCACTTCGACCGCTGGTGGAATCCCGCCGTCGAAAACCAGGCCACCGACCGCGCCTTCCGCATCGGCCAGCAGCGCAATGTCGTGGTCCACAAGTTCGTCACCACCGGCACCCTCGAAGAGAAAATCGACGCCCTGATCTCCGAAAAACAGCAAACCGCCGACGCCATTCTTGACGGGGGAGCCGAAAAGGTTCTCACAGAGATGAGCAACGACGAACTTCTCGACTTCATCCGCCTCAGCCTGTGACCCCATTCCACATCCCCGGCCAATGGCTCACGCCAGGCAGGCAGAAATCAGACACTCTCTTCCGCATGCCGATCTAAATCCATGAGCTTCTTCTACAGACCCTACGTCTCCGTCGCCGAACGCCGCCGCAAGGCGCATAAAGAAGCCGCCGCCCTGAAAAAGAAAGGAACGGACATCGCGCCCGTCTCCGCCGCGACCCCGCGCGGGAAGATCGCCGCCAGCTTCTGGGGCCAGGCCTGGTGCGACCACCTGGAGTCCTACAGCGACTTCGCCAACCGCCTCCCCCGCGGACGCACCTACCTGCGCAACGGATCCGTCCTCCACCTCGGCATCGAGCCGGGAGCGATCCGCGCCCTCGTCATGGGCTCCGAACTCTACGAGCAACGCATCCGCATCGAGCCCCTCCCGAAAGCCAAATGGAAGGCCCTCAAGAAGCGCTGCCAGGGCAGGATCGGCTCCCTCGTCGAACTCCTTCAGGGCAGGCTCTCGGACGAGATCATGGCCATCGTGACCGACCGCAAAGACGGTCTCTTCCCGGCCCCCCGGGAGATCAAGCTCGACTGCAGTTGCCCCGACTGGGCCGGCCTCTGCAAACACCTCGCCGCCGCCCTCTACGGTGTCGGCGCCCGCCTCGACGAGGCCCCGGAACTCCTCTTCAAACTCCGCGGCCTCGACCACCACGAACTCATCCGCGCCGACGCCTCCGCCCTCGCCGGCGGCCCCGGTTCCGGACGCCGACGCCTCGCCGCAACGACCGTCTCGGATGTCTTCGGCCTCGAAGCAACGGCCGAAGACCCGCCGGCCCGGACCGTGCGGGCGTCGAAGAAGGCGCCTCCCGCTGCGGCGAAAACAACCGCGCGGAAACCGCCCCGCCCCGGGAAGAAGGCACCTCCGCCCGCGGCGGCGAAAACAGCGGCTCGAAAACCGGCCCGCCCCGGAAAGAAGGCCGCCTCCAGACAGCCGGCGAAAAAGGCTTCCGGCAAAGCCCCCCCGAAAAGCACGGCCAGGCGCGTCCCCCCCTTCCAGCCCACCGGCCCCGCCGTCCGCCGGCTCCGCGAGACCCTCGGCCTCAACCGAAGCGCCTTCGCCCGCGAGCTGGGGGTCTCCGGCCCCACCATCGCCAACTGGGAATCCGCCAAAGGCGCGATCCGCCCCCATGCCCGCGGCCTCGCCGCCCTGCGAAAGCTCCACAAAGCCTGCCACGGCCCTTGAATCGATGCCATGTCCCAATAGCCGGATTCGGGGGCATTTGCATTTTTCCGAGTACGACGCGGAAACAACCCTGCAAATTGCAAACCTTCCGACCCGGACGTCAGTTGGCGAACCGCAAGGTTATGGCCCTTCCCGGTCTTCGCCGCCGGACTCCACCGGATGCGCGGACTCCCGCCGCAGGCTGAACGACGGATTGGCACGCTCTCTGCGGCCCCGGTCTTGCGGCGGCCGGCCGCTTCGAACATTCGGACCTCCGCCATCCCGGAATGCCTTTCGGCGTTCTCCTTCGAAAGCAAAGACAACAGAAATCGAATAGAATAGAATAGAATAGAATCATGCTACTCAAACAGATCTACGATCCGCACCTTTCGCAGTATGCCTACCTGATCGGCTGCCCGGAAACGGAAGAGGCCTTGATCATTGACGCGCAACGCGACATCGACCGCTATCTCGAATTGGCCCGGGCGAACAACCTCCGGATCACAGCGGCGGCCGAAACCCACATCCACGCGGACTTCCTCGGTGGGATCCGGCAGTTGGTCCGGAAAGACGGCGGCGTCCGGGCTTATCTTTCGAAAGAAGGAGGCGCCGACTGGCAATACGAATGGGCGCAAGACCGAGATGACGTGCAGCTTCTTGAACACGGCGACGTTTTCGAGGTGGGGAGCGTGTCCGTTCGCGCGATCCATACGCCGGGCCACACACCCGAGCACCTGTGCTTCCTGGTGACTGACGGGGCGCACGACCGCACAGCCTACGGCCTCGTTTCGGGCGACTTTATGTTCGTCGGCGATGTCGGCCGCCCCGATCTGCTCGAGGAGGCAGCCGGCGAAGCCGGAGACCGCGAATCCTCCGCCCAAGCGCTCTATCGTTCAATAGAAAAGTTTGACGAATTGGATGACCATATCGCCCTTCTCCCCGGACACGGGGAGGGCAGTTCCTGCGGGAAATCGCTTGGCTCCATACCATTCTCAACAATCGGCTACGAGAAGCGAACGAACCCTTCGGTGCGCAAGTTCTTGCAAAATGAGAAGGCTGCCTTTCTCGATGACGTTCTCTCCGGGCAGCCCGCGCCCCCGCCCTATTTCGCCCGGATGAAGAACGCCAATCGAGAGGGCGTCGAACTCTACGACGCACTCCCCCGCCCCCCGGGGCTCAAAGCGGAAGAGCTGTCCAAAATCCTCCTGGACCCGACCCGGAAAGCGACCTGCATCGATGTGCGGACAGACATGGATTCGTTCATGCAACGGCATTTGACCGGCTCCATCTACGCGCCCTTCGGCAGGGAGTTCAGCGAAGCCGTCGGCAGCTATGCCCCAACCGACGAACCCGTTCACCTCCTGCTCAATGATCCGGGGCAACTGCAGGATTGCGTGCGCCAACTCATGCGTATTGGAATCGACAGGATCGGGGGATGCATTCTGGCTGACGATATCCTCGGCGAACCGGAATGCCACCTGCTCTTCCAACAGATCAAAGTCATTTCAATGGGTGACCTGGACCCGGCGGCAGGCACCGTCGTCGATGTGCGCTCGGTCGAGGAATATGAGACCGGCCATGTTCCGGGAGCGCTGAACCTTCCGCACACGCGGATCGTCGCCGACGCCGACCGGCTGCCCGGCCGCGACACGCCCCTGACCGTGCATTGCAGCAGCGGTGACCGCGCCTCCCTCGCATGTGCCGCGTTGGCCCGTATGGGCTACGCGGTGACCTTCGCCAAAGGCTCTTTGGCCGATTGGAAGAAACAAGCCGACAAAGTTGCCTAACCAAGCAAGAGGAGAAAAAAAGAAAACAGGACACCCATAAACCGGGGCGGCCGGGACCCGCACTCCCGCAAACATTCAAAACCGGCCGGCCGGCGGACCGGCCGAAGCCGATCGTTTCCGACCTGGAATCGATCCTTTCGGCCTCGAAAGAGGATTCGCTCTCGGCTTAGATCACACCGACTTCGCCGGCGTGCTACAGCGTTTCCCGTAGCTCGACGGCGAACGCCGTTGAGGGATCCCG
>JBKHCX010000008.1:0-33274 GCA_046541615.1 Puniceicoccaceae bacterium | reverse complement strand
GGGATGTGAAGGTGCTGCGGACCGTGGCCGCCTACATCGACCTGAACGCGGTGCGCGCGGGGCTGGCGGACGATCCGAAGGACTACCGCTTCTGCGGCTACGCCGAGGCGGTGGCCGGGCACGGGGCGGCCGCCGACGGGCTGTCGGTGCTGGCCTGCGGAGGGCTGGCGGGCTACCGGCAGAGCCTCTTCGGCATCGCCGCCGCCCCGAGGGAGGGCAAGGGATCGGTCGATCCCGCGGCGGCTTCCCAAGTGATCGACCACGAACAGGGCAGGCTTCCGATGGCGGAGGTCCTGCGCTGCAAGTGCCGCTACCTGACCCATGGGTACATCATCGGCTGCGCGGAGTTCGTGCGGGAGGTGTCGAGGCCGCTGGAGGCCCGCCGGAAACGCCCGATCCGGCCCAAGCCGGTGGAAGGCGCCGGTTGGGACGGCCTGAACGTTTTTCCCGGGATGCATGGGTAGTCGGCGATTCCGGTGGAGACGGCTTGAATGGTTGGTCACATTTTTTCGGAGGCCCCCGGCATCCTCGATCCACTCTCATCCTCCTGATTCAGGAAAACCTCTCTCTGGACCTGAATCAGAGTGTCAGATTTTTCTTGCCCGGTCTGGAATTGGACGAAGGCTTGGGCAACTTATTATTACCCTGTCAAAAATTAAGGGAGGCCTCCCGGCTGCTGGAGGCCCAGCGAAAACCCCCGATCCGGCGTAAGCCGATGGAAGCGCCGAATGGGACGGGCTGAGCGTCTTCCCCGGGATGCATGGGTAGTCGGCGATTCCGGTGGAGACGGCTTGAATCGTTGATCACATTTTCGGAGGCCCCCGGCCACCTCGATCCACTCCCACCCTCTTCTCCTGATTGAGTAAATCCTCTCTCGGGACATCATCCAGGGTTAGCAAACAATATTTTGCCCGGCCGCATATGGGCAAACAATATTTTGCCCGGTCGTATATGGGAAAGGTCGGGCAACAATTTTATTGCCCGGCTTGAAAATGGAATGGAAATGGAATTCAGGCAACTTTTTTATTGCCCGGTCGAGGACTGAGAATCACGATCACACCCGGCTTTTCGGGTGCGCGAAACCACCGTGGAATTTGCAACTTTGCGGATTTGAGTAGGATTGGATGGTTGTGGTTGAAATCAATCCCCGGGTGAATCTGTACCTTTTCCGCCCCCATCCGCGATGGAGAGGGGTGGCGGGGGCTGTGGCCGTGGCCGCGCGGGATTTCCAGCGGGCCGGGAACATCGCCCTGAGGGAAGCCGCCTGCCGCGGAATTCCCGGGAAGATGTTTTCCATTCTCGAGGAAGATGTCTCCCCGGAGGAGGCGCAGGGGCACTGGACCGAGATCGAGCGCTACCGGGATGTCGAGGACACGGAGCGTCTGGTCTTCATGCAGTTCGGCAGGGAGGCCTGAAATCCCGAAGACCGGCCGGATGGACGCTCGACGCCTCCGCCGGCTCAACGGATGGTGAGGGTGGACAGCGCCGAACGGACCGCGCCGGAGCGGGCGGTGATCCATTCGGGCGTGCCCTCCAGCCGCAGGACCAGGGTCCGGCCCTCCAGGAGCACGATGAATTCGGAAACACTTTTTTCCGCTCCGCCGTCCTCCTCCAGGGTGTAGCGCACGTTGCCCCACCGCTCTCCGAACACCTTGAAGGTTTTTCCGGGGATCAGATCGTCGGTGTTCGCGACATCGACGGCCTCCCCGTGGGTTTTCTCCAGCCCGCGCACGTACCCGAGCATGGAGTCCGGCGTCACCGAAGGAAGGAAGACGCCGGGCGGGAAGAGAAACACGTCCAGGCGATTCGTCGGCACGAGGGGATTGGTCAGGCGGACCGACACACCCGCGGTTTCCGAATCGACCGAGAGGCCGGGCAGGGCCCGCATGGAAAAGAGCAACCCGTTTCCGGAGAAAAGAACGAGCCGCTCGGGAAACCCGTCGGTCACCTCTTCGCGAATCTCGGCGGCCAGGGGAATGGCCTGGTTCCGCGAGGGCCAGAATCCAGGGGCGACGACACGGTCCGCGGAAACAGTCGGAGCGGGGCGGGCTGCTCCCGCGGCTCGCGGTGGCTCGCCGGCGGCGGACTCGCCGGACTGCTCTTCGGCGGCCCGCCGGGCGGCGGCGGCGGCGAGCCGGGCGGCCTGCTCCGGGGTAAGGTCGTGTCGCCGCAGAAAGTCGCGGGCTCTCGGGGAAAGATCTTCCTCCGATTCCGCCTGCGCGGAGGCGGCGGATCCCAGCGCGACAGCCGGGGCGAGGAAAATCCGGGCAAGGTAGGAAAAGGCCTTCAACTTCTCAATCCTCCATCTCCGCGAGCAGTTCCTCGTACTCCACCTTGGTCAGGAACCGGAAATTCGTTTTCCGGAAGGACCGCACGTTCGGAGTGCCCGGTGGGTACACCCCGTCCGCGAAAAGCTGGTAGAAGCCCCAGTTCCGGTTCGGTGGGCTATAGTAGGCGGTATCCGTCCCCTGCGGGGCGATCTCGCTCTCGAAAAGAGCGACCATGGAGCCGCGGTAGCGGAACTCCACCCCGCCCCAATCCTCCAGGAAGCGCGGGAAGTTGTGGTTTCCGCCGGAAATTTCGCCATCGCCCTCCTTGTCGGTCGGCCGCAGCCCCTGGATGACGGCGGCGTTGAACTCGGTGAATCCGGAGGCGTCGGCACTTCTCTCGTCGGTGCCCAGGAAACCGAAGCCGGGCGAAAGCGGCATGACCGCATCGCCGACCAAGGCGGCGGGTGGATTGGGATCCCAGTCGGCCGTGCCGTCGGCGGCCGTGTTGGTGCCGGTGGCCGGATCTCCGTCGGCGTTGTAATGCCCCTTGACGTAGATGGCGTTGTTCGCCGCCAGGGTGAACCCCTCGTCGCGGCCACTGGTCTTGTTGTAGGCGGGATCGGGGATGCGGCCCGTCTGGGTCAGGATCAAGCCCATCTCGACATCCTCGTCCCTCGGGGACTCGCGCACCGAGGGAACGATCCGGTCAGGCCGCTCCTCGTAATCGTCGTGGCCGGGAATCGACCTGGGATCGGTCGGAAACTCGACGTAGAGGACGCCGTTGAAATCATTCCCGGGGCTATACTGTTTCTCCGCAGGAACCGATCCCGATCCGGAGCCGAAAAGTCCGTGCGCGTCGTCATCCTCGATGTAGGAACCGAGCACTTCGTAATTGATCTCGAACAGGTCCACTCCCGTCTGGCGGCGCTGGTCGAACATCGAGCTTTCCGGATCGCCGCCCGAATCCTCGCGGTAGGGGTGAATGGCGAACATGTCGTGGAAGTCGATATTCCGCCAATCGTCGGAAAGGTCCGGCTGCACCTGGATTTCACGCACGGTCTCGACCGTTTCCATGACCGGGTTGCCCTCCTCGTCGATGACCGGGTTTCCGTCCGCGTCGAGGGCCGGAAACTCGGAGGAATCGAGTTTTGTTGTTTGGAGATTATGCGGGTCGTCGCGGTCGATTTTCAAAAAGCTGACATAGTAGTTGCTCGGCGGCCCCTTTATCCCCGGATCATCGGGGTGCGGCCACAATTCGGGGTGGTTCTCGATATCGTCTTCGATTTCGGCTTCGATTTCGGCCACCCGTTTCTCGAAATTGTTCAATGTGCTCGAGGGGTCGAGCGGATCGTCGGGATTGGCCCGCTCGTCCTCGGGGATCGGTATCCGCTCGTGGAGCCGGACCGCTTCGTCGGGAAGGGGGGATCCGTCCGAAGTGGTTTCGCCGTCCTCGGAGTAATGCAGCCGGACGATGAGGCCCGCCTTGTAGGCGAATTTCTCCTTCTCGCCCTCGCCCTTGTGGACGGGATTCCTTCCTCCGGTTGGCCCGGACGCATCGGTGATGTTCGGCTCGATCAAGGCATAGGCGTAGTTCAGGTCGTCGTCGGGCGTCGGGGTATCGGGATCGTCGCGCACGTAGTCGTCGTAACCGATCGGGTTGAGGACGGGAACCTCGTGCGAGGCATCCTGCAGGTTGCCGTTCCACCGGTTCATGGAAAAATCGCCCCAGTTCTGAAAGCCTTCCGCCTGGAAATAGGAGGTGGGGGACTGGCTGTCCCAGTAATTGTTGATGTGGCCCCGCCAGCCCGAACCCCGGTAGGGCGAAGCATAGCCGTCCACTCCGTCGTTCACAAGGACCGTGCCGGACTGGGTGACCGGGTTGGGGTTGTCGGAATTGAGCATGTATCCGTAGCGGAAATCCCCGGTGGCCGTAAGGTTGCTGGTGAAGGTCAGCCGGTTTTTGGCCTGGACCCATATGTCCCCGTTGGCGTGGACGGGGCCGTTCATCTCCATCACCGGACCGGGGTGGAACTCGAGGTCCATGTTGTAGAAGACCGCGTGCGAGAAGAGGGGCGCGTCGCGCACCTGCAGGGTCTGCCGGGCGTAGGCGGTGATCGGACCCGACAGCGAGGGTTCGTCCACGGCGGCCTTCGCGAGAATGGTCACGCTCTGGATGGTGACGAGTTTCCCCTTGTGGGGATCGTCCTCGTGGGCCGGGTCGTCCGGGTGGACGTAGTAGCGCCCCTGCGTGACGGAGCCGCCTTTGACATCGAACGAGTAGCGCTCGTCTGGAAAATGCCCGGCCAGTTCGGTCGCGACGGCCGGCTCGTCCTCGAGCGGGTTGGCTCTCAGGTCGTTCTCGGGCACGCTCGCTTGCGACTCCCAACGGTAGGTGAGCACGCCGACGGCCAGTTCGGTCGCCGACTCGGCGGCGTTTTTGGCGTCGAGCAGGACGAAGTGGCGGCTGTTGATTCCCTGATCCTGCACCCCCCATTCGAGCAGGCTGCCGACGATCAGGGCGATCGCCGTAGTGAAGATGACGACCGAAAGGAGCGCCATACCCGTCGGAGAGCGGCGGATACGTTCCGGGTTTGGAGCGTGGGGATTCGTGTTCATGCTGCTTATCTTCTGGTTGAGATTGTGAAGTTGTAGGTGTCGGTCACCCTCTTGGCCTCGACCCCGTGGATGATTTTTCCATTCACCATGATCGTGCCCCGGCCGAAATTGTAGAAGAGGCGTCTGTCGGCCAACCCCTCCGACATGGCCACCACCTCCGGATTGGCGGAAAGGGTCGAGTCCGGGTAAAGGGTCTCGAGAATCTCCTCGACGGACGGGGCCTCCAGGGGATCCTCGGGCGCCAGCAGCGGTTCGCCGTTGGCGGCGAAGTCGAAATCGATGTCGGTGTCGAACTTGCGGACGGGCCCCGTGCTCGAGGGATCTCCGGGATGGGATGGGGCCCGGTAATACCCGGTCAGACGGACGATCTGCTGCGGGGCGTTGACCGAAACGGTCAGATCCGGCTCGTCCTGAAAGCCGAATACGAGAAAATCCCCGGGATTGCCCGCGAGCAGCCGGTCACCGACCGAGTCGCGGTCGTCGGACGCGAACGAGCGGTAGAGAATCACGAAATTGGCCTCCCGGGCCGCATGGGAAAGCTCCGCCGTCAACCTGCGTATGTCTCGGTTGATCAGATTTTTCTGTTCGTTCGTGAACGTCGCCTTGATCGATTCGGTGAAGAAGCCGAGGCTCATCATGGAGATGAGACCGAGGATCGCCGTGACGATCATCATCTCGAGCAGGGTGAAGCCCGCGGCCGGGCGGAGCGGAAACTGGCGTGGGTTCTTCATGGGGCGCTCGTCCGTTGGACATCGGCCCGCATACCGCGGAGAACACCGGCGACGCGCCGTTCGCTGAATCCCCGGAGGCGGGCCTCGAAGCGGATGGTGATGGCGTGGGAATAGGAGTGGTGGGACACATCCTCGATGTCAACATCGAACCACGTGTCCATCGTGATCTCGCGGGGATCCTCGCCGCCCTCGACCTCGCGCAGGTCGATGAGAATCTCGCGGAAATTGCTCCCGTCCTCCTGTCCCGCCAGGGGCTCGTCGGGGCCGTCGAGAAAGAGCGAATCACTGACCTCGAGCTGAACCGCGTCGAGAGCCGAGATACTCATGGTCGGCAAGGGGGTTTCCTCCGGATCGTCCAGCGCATCGAGAATGGCTTGAAAAGGAAGCGATTTGATTTGCTCCAGATAGCCCTGGGCCGCGGTATAGGCGGTGTTGCGGACGATGTTGTTCTGGGCGATCCGCGTGGATTGCAGCACGGCCTGGGTGATGCCGAGCGCGAGCATCATAAAGATCACCATGGCGATCATGACTTCGACGAGGCTCATGCCGCATCGGCTTTCGATCTTCCGCATGGACATGTTGGAATCCTTGGTTAATGTAACCAACGAACTATCGGTTATTTATCGAAGTTTCGCAAGCGCAAAGGGAATCCACGCGCAGTTTCATGCGGATTTCACGCTTTACCTACGCGATATTAACAATCCCGGCGGTTTTCCGCGGATTCACCGGTATCGCCCGCGGGGGGGGAAGAGGGCCTCGACCCCGCCGCCGGGGCAGGCGCAAGCCCGGACACCAAACCTTGCATCCGGACGGGGGACGTGGAATCCTACGGATGATCATGCGTTGGCAGACTCTATACGAGGCGAGGTGGATCTTCGCCGTGCTCGCGCTCGCGGCCGGGTTTTCCTTTTTCTTCGTTTCGTGGGCGGGCTGGCTCTTCGTCGGGCTGATGGGGTTCACCCTCCATTTTTTCCGCGATCCGGAAAGGGGAATCCCGGAGGACCCGCGCGACATCGTAGCCCCCGCGGACGGCACGGTCGCCGACGTGATCGACGGCGCCTCCGCCCCCGCGGGGTATCTGCCGTTGCGGATCGGGATATTTCTCTCGGTCCTCGACGTCCACGTGAACCGCGCGCCGATCGCCGGATCGGTCGTATCCACGGAGCAGCGCAACGGCAGCTACCTCGACGCCCGGCACCCCGACGCCTCCGCCCTGAACGCCTTCCGCAACTGGATTTTCGAGGGGGAAGCGCACCGCGTCGCGGTGCGGCAGATCACGGGGGCGATCGCCCGGCGCATCGTACCCTGGTCGCGGCCGGGGGACGTGCTGGCGAAGGGCCACCGCTTCGGTATGATCCGGTTCGGCTCGCGTACCGAGCTGTTCCTGCCGCCGGGTTGCGAGATCCTGGTGGAACCCGGCCAACGCGTGAAGGGGGGATCGACCGTCGTCGCCCGCTTTCCGGGGGAGGATCGGCGATGAACAAAGCCGATTCGAAAATCTATCTTCTGCCGAACCTGATGACGGCCGGGAATCTCTTCTGCGGATTCGCCGCCGTTCTGAGCATCCTGGAGGGAGCGCTCCAGCAGAAGACCGGCTTTCCGGCCACCGGGTTCTACCACCGGGCCATCCTCTTCATCCTCGGGGCTTTTCTCTTCGACATCCTCGACGGACGGGTGGCCCGGCTCGGCGGTTCCGAAAGCGCGTTCGGGCGCGAGTTCGACTCGCTCGCGGACCTGATCTCCTTCGGGGTGGCCCCCGCGCTCCTGGTTTTTCAGATAGTGCTCGCCGAGTTCGCCCGGGCCGGGTGGCTGATCGCCTTCGTTTACCTGGTCTGCGGCGCGCTCCGGCTCGCCCGGTTCAACTGCGTGGCCGCCCGCTCGACCGAGGGCGCCGCTCACGACTTCCAGGGGTTCCCCATTCCCGCGGCGGCCGGCCTGACCGCCTCGCTCACGCTGATGATGCTCTGGTTCGAGGAGGGCCAGGTGCACATCGGCGCATGGAAGTACGCGCTCCCCCCGCTGCTCCTCTTTCTCTCGTTCCTGATGTTCAGCCGGGTGCAGTATCCGAGCTTCAAAACCGTCCACTGGCGGATGGAAAACTCGCTGACCCGGTTCATCGCGATTCTCGTCGTGCTGCTTTTCACCGCCCTCAACTGGCAATGGATGCCGGCCGTGCTTTTCACCACCTATCTGGGATACGGTCTCCTGTTCGGCCGGAGGGCGAGGCCCGCCGCCGAAGCCCAGGGCCCGCCGGCGGCAGGCGGCAAGACCAAGGAGGACGAAAGCGGTGGACGGTGAGCGGATCGTGGTCGGCTGGACCACCGTGGAGACCGGGGAGCAGGCGGAGAACCTGGCCGGGAACCTGATCCGCGAACGGCTGGCGGCCTGCGTGCAGATCGACGCGCCGATACGGTCCCACTACCGGTGGGGCGGAAGCGCTTGCGCGGATTCCGAGATCCGCATCTGGATCAAGACCACCCCGGAGAAGGTCGCCGGGATCTGCGCCTTCTTCGAAAAATCCCATCCGTACGACGTCCCTCAATGGGTGTGGACCAGCGCGTCGGCCTCCGCACCCTACGCGGCGTGGGTGGACGAAACAACCCGGACCGATGGCGCCGGTCACTGATTTCCTCTACTTCGCCGGGGTTGTCGGCGGCGGAATCCTCGTCTGGTTCCTGCTCACGAAGCTGCTGAACCGGACGGAGAGGAAGCGGGCGGCGAGAATCCAGAAACTCAAGCGCTTCGAGCCCGTCCGCTCGGACGCCCCGGGACCGGACCACACCGAAAAGTCGCGGGACCTCGCGCTCGAAAACCTCGGCTCCCGGTTCTCGATCATCCGGCGGACGCTTCTGACGCTGCTGCTCTTCCTCTGGATCGGCTTCGCCTCGCTGCCCTTTCTGGGCCGTTTTTCCACGGGCATGGTTTCGGTCCTCGGGGCGGTCGGCGCCGTGCTGCTGGGAATCGCCGCCCGGCCCTTCCTGGAGAATGTGATCGCCGGATACGTCGTCACTTTCTCCAAGCAGTTCCGGACGGGAGACACGATCCTGATCGACGAGCAATACGGAACGATCGAAGACATCACCCCCATCCACACCGTCGTCAAATTGTGGGACTGGCGGCGCTACGTCGTGCCCAACAGCGCCATGCTGACGAAGGAGGTGGTCAACTACTCCAACCGGGAGGGACTCCTCTGGGCGAGGCTGCTCTTCCATGTCGCCTACGACGCGGATTTCGATCTGGTGCGCGAGACGGCGGTCCGCTGCGGCCGGGAGAGCCGCTTCCACGCCGGCGAAGAGGATCCCCAGTTCTGGATCATGGACATGGAGAAGGAGTCGGTCCAGTGCTGGCTGGCGATGTGGACGCGCTCGCCCGCCGACGCGTGGAGCATCCGCGTCGAAGTCGCGGGGCGGTTGATCAAGGAACTCGCCGCACGCGGCATCCGGACCCATTCGTACGAGCTGAATCCCGCCCGGCGCGAGGGGTAGGCCGTCGATTCCGACGAAAAAGTCCCAAAACCCTCTGGAAATGCTTCGGGGCTTGCGTTCGCCTCCGCGTGAACTATCGTCCGGCTGTTGTTGCTAACTTGGATTTGCAAGGGAAAGGTTCTTGGTGAAAAATGTGAATATGGGGGAATTGCAGGCAGAGCTTTTTGATCGGACCTTGGCCGGGAGTGATCTGGGTGGTGATGATTTCTTTGGATCAAAGCACCTGCGCGAGCTACAGAGGGAACTCACGGAACAGAAGTCAAAACTCCTCAAAACATCGATAGAATGGCTGGTGGCCTACCGATTCATGGTCGACTGGGACGAAAAAGTTCTATCCATGCGGGATCCCACCGAATCTCAGAAGCGTCGACTCGCCGCGTACCTGAACTTTGTTTCTGGACTAGGCGAACTTCTTCTGCACCGCCTGAAAGCAGATGAGAGCATCAGGCTGAAAGATGCCCTCGGGCTTGACTACTGCGATATAGATGCCTGCGTCGACGACCTTCAAGGGCGCGTTGGACGGTTCAAGAGGGACCTTTCTCCGATTGTTTCGGATAAAATGGCGTCATTCTTCGGGGGTGGAAGAGCCTGAAAAGTTGAGACTCAGGGCGCTCGCCGCCCTCTACGAGTTTCGCACGGCCCCACAGGAGGAGAAGTCGGATTATCGGCGGAAACTCCACGCGGTGATTGATCCGATGTGCGATTCCGCAGGAGTAAGCCGTCAGGACTTGATCTCGTTTCTCGAGCAAACGTACTACAAAGACTTTCGGGCTCAAATGAGAAGAGGCGAACAATCCGCCCGCGACACGTAGCCGTCAGCTGGTCCGCTTCGCGTGGGCCTCCCGGGTCGCCTTCACGAACTCCTGGATCGAACGCACCTCGAGGGACTTCTCGCGGAGGGCGCGGATGCCCTGGACGGCGGCGGCGGCCCCGGAGAGAGTCGTCATCATGCAGATCCGGTGGAGAATGGCCTCGCGGCGGATGACCCCCTCGTCCTTGCGCGGCATCATGCCCACGGGGGTGTTGATGATCATCTGCACCTCGTGGTTCTTGATCAGGTCCGAGACGTTCGGGCGGCCGCCGTCGCTGATCTTGGCGACCGGAGTCACCGGAAAGCCGGCCTCCCTGAGGAAGGCGGCCGTCCCGCGGGTGGCCACGATCCGGAAGCCCATTTCGACGAACTCGCGGACGATTCCGACGCTCCGGGGCTTGTCGGCGGGTTTGACCGAGACGAAGACCGTGCCTTCGGCGGGCAGGGGGGGCTGGACGGCCATCTGCGTTTTCGCGAAGGCGAGCCCGAGATCCTCGTCGATCCCCATGACCTCGCCGGTGCTCCGCATCTCGGGGGTGAGGACGATCGGAGCGCCGAGGAAACGCGAAAAGGGGAAGACGGACTCCTTGATCGCGAAATAGGGCGGGATGACCTCTTCGGTGAAACCGAGGTCGCGCAGACGCTCGCCCGCCATGACCCGGGCGGCCAGCTTGGCGAGGGGCACGCCCGTCGCCTTGCTGACGAAGGGCACGGTGCGCGAGGCGCGGGGATTCACCTCGAGCAGGTACACCTCGCTGTCCTTCACCGCGAACTGGATGTTCATGAGGCCGATCACGCCGAGGGACCCGGCCAGGGAATGGGTGGCCGCGCGCATCTCCGCGATGATCGCCGCGTCGAGGGTGTGCGGCGGCAGCACCATGGCGGCGTCGCCCGAGTGGACGCCCGCGTACTCGATGTGTTCGAGCATGCCGCCGATGACCGTGGTCTCCCCGTCGCTGATGCAGTCCACATCGACCTCGATGGCGTCCTCGAGGAACTTGTCGAGCAGGACCGGCTTTCCGGGGGCGGCGTCGAAGGCCTCGCGGACAACGGATTTCAGCTCGTCCATGGTATAGACGATGAACATCCCGCGCCCGCCGAGGACGAACGAAGGGCGCAGGAGCACGGGAAAGCCGATCTTTCCGGCCATCTCGCAGGCTTCCCCGGGGGAGAGGGCGGTGTCGTTGACCGGCTGCTTGAGACCGGTTTTCTCGAGGACGGCTTTGAACCTCCGCCGGTCCTCGGCCAGGTCGATGTTGTCCGGCGAGGTGCCGATGATGTTCACCCCGTGGGCCTTCAGATCCGTGGCGAGGTTGAGGGGGGTCTGGCCGCCGAACTGGACGATGGCCCCGTCGCATTTTTCCTGGGAGTAGATCTCGAGGACGTCCTCGAGGGTGAGGGGCTCGAAGTAGAGGCGGTCCGAGGTGTCGTAGTCGGTCGAGACCGTCTCCGGGTTGGAATTGACCATGACCGTCTCGTAGCCGGCCTCGCGCAGGGCGAAGGAGGCGTGGACGCAGCAGTAGTCGAACTCGATCCCCTGCCCGATCCGGTTGGGGCCGCCCCCCAGGATCATGATCTTCCGGCGGTCGGAGGGAACGATCTCGTTCTCGTCGCCGTAGGAGGAGTAGTAATACGGGGTGGATGCCTCGAATTCGGCGGCGCAGGTATCGACGAGGCGGTAGGTGGTCCGGATGCCCAGGGCCTCCCTCTTTTTGCGAACGACCGTCCGGGTGCTGCCGCAAAGCCGGGAAATCTGCTGGTCGGAGAAGCCCATCTCCTTCGCCCGGCGGAGGTCGCCGGCATCGATGGAATCGAAGGACCTCGCGCGCAGGAAATCCTCCATCCGCCGGAGTTCGTCGAGCTGGTGGAGGAACCACGGGTCGATGGCGGTGATCTCGTGGATATCGTCGATGGTGAATCCGGCGCGCAGGGCGTTGCGGACATGGAAGACGCGCAGGTGGGTCGCCCGCGCGAGTCCGGCCCGGATGATCTGCGGATCGTCTTCGTTCCAACGGTCGTCGGCGAAGCCCTCGACGCCGGTCTCCATGGAACGGATGGCCTTCTGGAAGGACTCCTTGAAGGTGCGCCCGATCGCCATCGCCTCGCCGACCGACTTCATGGAGGAGGTCAGGCTGTCGTCGGCTCCGGGGAACTTCTCGAAGGTGAAACGGGGGATCTTGGTCACCACGTAGTCGATGCTCGGTTCGAAGCAGGCCGGCGTCTTCCGGGTGATGTCGTTCGGCAGTTCGTCGAGACTGTAGCCGACGGCGAGCTTGGCGGCGATCTTCGCGATGGGGAATCCGGTCGCCTTGGAGGCGAGGGCCGAACTCCGCGAGACCCGCGGGTTCATCTCGATGACGACCATCCGCCCGCTCGCGGGATCGACGGCGAACTGGATGTTGCTGCCCCCGGTCTCGACCCCCACCTCGCGGATGCACGCGAAGGAGGCGTCGCGCATGAGCTGGTATTCCTTGTCGGTCAGGGTTAGGGCGGGGGCCACCGTGATCGAATCGCCGGTGTGGACCCCCATGGGGTCGAAATTCTCGATCGAGCAGATGACCACGCACTGGTCCTTGTGGTCGCGCATGACCTCCATCTCGTACTCCTTCCAGCCGAGAAGGCACTCCTCGATCAGGACCTCGTGGACGGGCGAAAGTTCGAGCCCGTTGGTGACGATGTCCACGAACTCCTCGCGGTTGTAGGCGATGCCGCCGCCGCTGCCGCCGAGCGTGTAACTGGGCCGGACGATCACGGGGAAACTTCCGATCTCCGGGACGGCGGCCTCCGCGGCGCGCAGACTGCCGACCGTCCGCGAGCGGGCCACGTCGAGCCCGATCCGGAGCATGGCTTCCTTGAAGAGTTCGCGGTCCTCCCCTTTCTCGATGGCCGCGAAATTCGCCCCGATCAGTCGTACGCCGTGCCGCTCGAGGATGCCCTGGCGGGAGAGATCCATCGAGAGGTTCAGCCCGGTCTGCCCGCCCAGGGTCGGCAGAAGGGCGTCGGGCTTTTCGCGGGCGATGATTTTCCCGAGGATTTCGGGAACGAGGGGCTCGATGTAGGTGACGTCGGCGAACTCGGGATCGGTCATGATCGTCGCCGGGTTGCTGTTGACCAGGATCACCCGGTAGCCCTCCTCGCGGAGCGCCTTGCAGGCCTGGGCGCCGCTGTAGTCGAACTCACAGGCCTGGCCGATGACGATGGGGCCGGAGCCGATGATCAGGATGGAATGGAGATCCTCGCGTTTTGGCATGAAATCCGAAGATGAGGGATAGCCGGAGCGGGATGAAGCAAATTCTTCACGCCCGGGGGAACGGCCGCACCGCCGAGCGGGATCGGGTCGCGGGAAAATGATCTCGCCATCGCCCCGGGCGGTCTGGCAACCTGGTTCCATGTCCGCCTCCCATTCAATCGGCCTGCTCAACGGTCCCAACCTGGGGCGCCTCGGCGTCCGCGAGCCGGAAATCTATGGCCC
Source organism: Puniceicoccaceae bacterium (assembly GCA_046541615.1). Taxonomy (GTDB): domain Bacteria; phylum Verrucomicrobiota; class Verrucomicrobiia; order Opitutales; family Puniceicoccaceae; genus Puniceicoccus. Next base: position 19,889 of record JBKHCX010000008.1, on the reverse strand, counting down.
GGCCACTCTGGCCGGCATCGAGGAAATGTTCGCCGAAGAAGCCGGGCGCCTCGGCGTGCGGATCGAGTGCTTTCAATCCAACCACGAAGGAGCCCTGATCGACCGTCTCGAAAAGTGGACGGACGACGGGTTCGCCGGCATGGTCGTCAACCCCGGCGCGCTGACCCATACGAGCGTCGCCCTCCGCGACGCGATCGCGGCCACGCGGCTGCCGGTGATCGAAGTCCACCTCTCGAACATACACCGGCGCGAGGATTTCCGCCACCGCTCGCTTACGGCGGGCGTCTGCGAGGCCGTTCTCGCCGGGATGGGGCCGGAGGGCTACCGGGCCGCGCTCCGCCATCTGGTCGCGCGGATGCGGGGCTGATCCCCGCCGCCGCTCAGATGTCCGGGTCCGCCGGCAGATTCGTCGGCTGAAGATCGTCTCCGACCACGAACCGGAACCCCATCATGCGGTTGCGTTCCCCGGGATCGATCGGAACGGGCTCCAACCGCCGGACCTCGTCGGCGGAGTTCAGCAGACTTCCGCCGATGCGGGCGGCGCCGGCCGAGGCCCCGTCCACGCGCACCAACTCCGACACATTCCCGAGCAGATGGCGGAAGCCGCGCCCGTCGGCGGCTCCCGAGGATACCGGGCGGGTGCTTTCGGCACCGGACTCCACGGTAAGGATCTCGAGATCGTCGTCCGAAGCGGCGTCCCGGGCCACGGCCAGGAATTCGGCCGCCGTGGGCAGGCGGGTTTCGCGCGCGAGCATCCATTGCAGGCGGAGCAGGAACAGCTCGACATCGCCGAGCGCAACCGTTTCGACGGGGAGATCGCCTCCCACGTTCCGGCTCGGATTCCCGTCCATGACAAGCTCGTAGAGGTACTGCGGCACTTCGGTGGCGGACATCGACGCCTGCGGATTGGTCGGCAGGGGAACCAGATCCGCCGCGACGGCTCCGCTCACACGCTCGAGCTGGCTTTCCTTGCGCCGCAGGTAGAGCACCCGCTCCCGGAGAACGTCCAGAGGCAGGTTGCTCCGGGAAAACCGCAGATCGAACTGGGAAAGCCGGTTCGAGATATCCTTGAGAAGAAGAGACGCTTCGGAATAGTTCCCGAAGAAAAGGGCCTCGTTCAGCCGCGCCTCCATCCCGCGGATCTCCAGGTAGTCGGGGAAGGCGGCCGCGTTCTGCTGGCGGATCTGGAGAGTCTCCTCCCGGGCGCGCGAGGCGTACGGACTCCTCGGATACTCCAGAGTCAGACTCCGCTGGAGTTCGCGCGCCCTGCCGAAAGCGGAGGCCGCCGCCGGATAATCCTCCTCGTAGAGGAAATCGTTCCCCTCGGATATCAGCTGGTCGATCTGCCGTTTCAATTGCCCGGAGAGGACCCTGGCCTCCTTTTCCCGGAGACGGCTCACCCGGAGGGGCTTGGCGAGAGACAAACCCGGATACTGGCGGTTGATCTCCTCCTGGAGCCGGGCCGCTTCGGCGTATTTTTCGACGGCGGCCTCGAGTTCGCCGCGCTCCTCGAAACGCCCGGCCTCCGCCTCGCTCTCCAGGGACCTTTCATACAGGGGCCGGATGTCCATCTCCTGGACTTTCCGCTCCAGCCGGGCGTACTCGGCCGTCCGGTTGGACGAACTGCTCCCGTACCGCTCCCGGATCTCCTCGCGGATCAGAAGGGCCTCCCGGTAGAGGACGAGGGCGCGGTCGGGCTCGATCGACTCGATGGCAGCGGCTTCCGCCTCCGTTACCTCGGCTTCGCGCAGAAGGATTTCGCCCATGTATTCACCGTATTTGCGCTTCAGCTGCTGCAAGCGGCCTTCCGCCGTGAAATCGAGGGCGGGCAAAGCGGCGATGTAGCGTTCCTGCAGATCGACCGCCTTCCGAAGAATCTCGATGTCCTCCTCATCGACCCGGCCTTCCAGTATCCGCTCGTCGAACAAGCGCTCCATCTCCTCGCTGCGCTCCAGAAGGGCGAGGGTGGTCTCGTCGGCAGCTCCCGCCGCCCCGCCGCCCTGCCCCGGGGATTTCGGACCGAGCCCGGAAAGAAAGTACCCCCCCCCCAGACAGAGCACGGCGAAAGCAAGGACGATCAGCCAGTTTACATGGTTCGGTGAATGTCGTTTGCGGTGGGGGGACATGGGAAAAGAAAACGGGATGAAGTGAAACCCCTATAAACACCGCCCGGCGGCCGGATTTCAACCCTATTACGCCCGAACCCGTCGCAATCGGGTGCGGCCGCATTCGGGCATGCGTGACCGGCGGGCTTGCCCTCCCGGAATGGATTCCCCTACCCTGCCGCACGCATGGACTCCCTTTCCAGGAAAACCACCATTCTCGGGGCCGGTCTGCTCGGCGGATCGCTCGGGATCGCCCTGCGCCGTTTCGGACTGGCCGATACGGTCGATGTCTGGTCGCCGGGTCCGGCGACCCGCCGCGCCTGCGCGGAGGCGCACTGGTGCGACCGGGTCCACGACTCCCCGGGAGAGGCCTGCCGCGGGGCCGACCTGGTCGTCCTCTGCGGGCCCGTGGACACTTCTCCCGCCCTCCTGTCCGAAATCGCCCCTTTCTGCGGCGGGGACTGCCTGGTGACCGACGTGGGGAGCACCAAGGGAGCGGTCTGCAGGGCCGCCGCCGCAATCTTCCCGGCTTCCCATCCGGCCTGTTTCATCGGTTCGCATCCGATGGCGGGTTCCGAAAAGTCGGGCCTGGCCCACGCCACCCCGACCCTTTTCAGCGGCGGCATCTGCATCGTCACGCCCACGGAGGGTTCTCCCGCCGAAGCCGTCGGGCGGATAGGCGCCGTGTGGTCGGCTCTCGGGATGAGCCTGCGCACCTGCCCGCCGGACGAGCACGACCGCATCGTGGCCCACACCAGCCACCTGCCCCACTTCCTCGCCGCCACCCTCGCGAACGCCCTCGCCGGGAGCCCCCCGGAGTGGGCGGAGTGCTCGGGCCCCGGACTGCGCGACACCACCCGGATCGCCGCCGGCGACCCCGCCCTGTGGACCGCCATCTTCCGGAGCAACGAGGCCGCTCTCCGCGAGTCCATCCATGACTTCGAGAAGGCGCTGCACGGCATGAAACAGGCGCTCGACCAGCCCGACGACCGGGAGATCGGACTCTTTCTGCGAACCGCCAGGGAGTTCCGGCTCCGGCTGAAAGAGAACGACGGGGCCAGGGATCCCTCCGCATGAACGAACTGCCCATCCTCCCTTTCCGCGCTCCGGCCCGGGGAACCGCGCTCGTGCCGGGGTCCAAGAGCCTTTCGAACCGCGCCCTCCTGCTGGCCTACCTCTCCGGGCGGACGGTCGAGATCCGCGGTCTGCTCCGCAGCCGGGACACGGAGGTCCTGCGCACGGCCTTCGCCAGCCTGGCCGTCGCCATGCGGGAAACCGGACCGGACACCCTCGCGGTGGAAGGCTGCTCCGGCCTTCCTCCGGTGTCCCGGGCGGCCATCGCCGTCGACAACGCCGGGACGGTCGCCCGCTTCCTGCCGGCCGCCCTCTCCCTGCTCCCCCGGGGCCGGTTCGACTTCGACGGATCCGCCGCGATGCGCAAGCGCCCCATGGCCGGTCTCCTCGATTGTCTGGAGACGCTCGGAAGCACGCTCACCTTCGGCGGCTGCCCCGGGCATTTCCCTTTCCGCCTCGAACCCCGCGGCTGGCGGACCGACCGGCTGACGGTCGACGCCTCCCGCAGCAGCCAGATTCTGTCCGCCCTGCTGCTGGCCGCCACCCGGGCGCCCCGCCCGATCCAGATCGCCCTCCGGGGCGACACGGTTTCGCACCCGTTCGTCGAGATGACCCTGCGGATGATCGCCTCTTTCGGCGGATCCGTCACGACCGAAGAAGGCGGCTACCGTGTCGATCCCGGCCTTCCCGGACCGGCGGACGGCCGCTACGAAGTCGAACCGGACGCCACCGCGGCCTCCTACTTCTTCGCGCTGCCCCTGGCGGCCGGAGGGGCGATGCGGGTGACCGGCTTCCCGGACCAGTCCCTCCAAGGGGATCTCGGGTTTCTCTCCGTCCTGCGCGATGCCGGTCTCGGCGTGGACCGGGGCGGACGCACCGGGATCACCGTCCGGGCGGAAGCCCCGCCGCGGGCCGTCGATTGCGATTTCAACGCCTTTTCCGACACGTTTCTCACCCTCGCCGCGCTCGCCCCCCTCTTCCCCGGCCCGGTGCGCATCCGCGGGATCGCGCACACCCGGCTCCAGGAAACCGACCGGGTCGCCGCCATGGCGACCGAACTCCGGAAACTCGGAGCAAGGGTGGAGGAAGAGGAAGGCGCTCTTGCGATCCAACCCGACCCGGCCGAAACGCGGAGGCGGACCACCGCCCGGCCGCTCGTCATCGACACCTACGAGGATCACCGCGTGGCGATGAGTTTCGGTGTCCTGGGCTGCCACGATCTGCATGGCGACGGACGCCCGTGGATCGCGATCCGCGATCCGCACTGCTGCGGAAAAACCTTTCCCGGGTTCTTCGAAGAGCTTGCCCGCGTCCGGTCGATCGCCGAGGCTGGCTAGTCGCAGAAGAAGCATGAACCCAGGCGCCGAACACGAAGAAAACCAACCGGACGCCCTGCCCCCGGTCGTAACCGTGGACGGGGGCGCCGCCACCGGCAAGTCGTCCACCGCCCGGGGGGTCGCCGCCCGCCTCAACCTCCTGCACGTGGACACCGGATCCCACTACCGGGCGCTGACGCTGCTGCTCCTGCGGCAAGGGATCGCCCCCCGGGAATCGCACGCCCTCGACCGCGCGCTCCGGGCTCTATCCCTCTCCTCCGGAGTCGCCGGGACCGAGGCGTACCTGCTCGCCGACGGGGAACGCCCGTCCGCCGCGGAACTCCGCGGCGAGGACGTCAACCGGTCCGTGTCGGCCTTCGCGGCCCTCGCTCCGGTACGCCTCCGCCTTCTACGCTACCAGCGGTGGCACCGCACCCTGGCGGCCGAGCGGGGCCTCCGCGGCCTGATCATGGAGGGCCGGGACATCGGATCGGTCGTTTTTCCGGAAGCCGAATTCCGCTTCTTTCTCGAAGCCGACGCCGACACCCGCGTCCGCCGACGCCTGGAGGAGGGCCAGACGGACTCCGTGGTCGAGCGGGATCAGGCCGACACCGGAAGAAAGGCCGCCCCCCTCCTCTGCCCGCCCGGGGCCATCCGGATCGACACGGCCCGCCACACCCTCGGGGAGGTCATCGATTTGATCTGCGACCGCGTCGATCCCGGCGCGGCGGGCTGAAGCCTGCACACCCGGCCTGTGGTTCCCCCCCGGGGCGGGCTTTTCCGGATTATTCCGTTTCCTCCATCGCGCTCGCGCTCTTGCCGCGCGAAAGGATGCCGCCGGGGCTGATCACGGTGGGATTCTGGAAGAGGGAGTTCGGCTGGCTCTCGTCGAACGACTGCTTGGCCGGAGAACCGCCGGGGCTCACCAGATTCGCTGTCACGAAGACGATCAGGTTCCTCTTCTGAGCGGTCTCCCCTTCCGAACGGAAGAGCCGTCCCACAAACGGGATGTCGCCGAGAACCGGAATCTTTTCATTATACTGCTTCACTTCCTCGCGGGTCAAACCGCCGAGCACCACGGTCGCCCCGTCGAACACGGTGACCTCGGTCTCGACCGTCCGCGTGGAGAAGATCGGCTGGAAGTAGCCGGACGGCGCCTGCACGACCGAGGCGCCGGTGATCGCGATGTTCGGCCCGCCGTAGGAGACGAACCCTTCGAACTCCGTCACCCGCGGCTGAAGGGACAGGTTGATCTTGTCGTTCGGTTCGACGGTCGGAGTCACCGTCAGCTCGACACCGATGTTGCGTGTGTCGAAGTCCTCGGGAACCCCGGAAGCCACGGCAACGGAGCTTGACCCGGCATCATCCCCCGTGGAAGCGGTGACGGTCGGCTCTCCATAGGAGGTCGGATAGATGAATTCCTGGGCGACAACGATGTTCGCCGACTTGCCGGACATGACGGTCACCCGGGGGGCGGAGAGAAGATCCGACCCCTCCATGCGGGACACCGCCCGGATCAACAGATCGATGTCGAACTGGCCGATCACCCCGCTGGTGAAAAAGTTGCTCACAATGTCCGCTCCGAGGTCGAGGGCATCGGGAGGGGATCCGGGAGTCACATCGAAACCCAGGGATCCATCGGGAACCACATTTGATATGATTTCCCCAGACTGGGTCTGCGTCTGGGAACCGAAGATCTCCGCGAGGGTGGACTGGCTTTCGGTGAAGCCCTTGTCCCCCGGACCCCGGGCCGGGTTGCCGAACTCGTCGAACTGGGGTGTCACGCTGGACGAAGATTCGGACCGGGTGTTCAAGTCGGTTCTCCGGTTGAAGTCCCTCGTGAAACCGCTCGTCGAGGGCGGACCCACCGTGTTTTCGTTGAAGGTGTCCGTGGTGTTGCCAATCGCCTCGCTACTCTGGCTGGCGGTTTGCTCACGGTTCACGAGAGCCTGCCCCTGGTTGGCGACATCCCACTGGAAGGCCAGCTCGTCCAGGTTCCCCTGGACCACCTCCATGAACTTCGCCTCGATCTCGACCTGGTCGGTTATGTCGAGTTCGCGCAGGGTCTGGCGGATCTCCTCGATGTTCCGCGAGGTCTGGTTGACAAGCAGGCGGGGACCCCGGCTGATGATGCTCGCGCCGGGAATATCCCGGAAGTTGATGCCGGACCCTTCGAAGAAATCGACGAGGGCGCCCTGCTGGTCGCCGCCGCCCGGCGCGGCCACCTCCGGAGTGGCGAACGGATCGTCGGCTACATCTCCGCCGCCGCCGCCGCCGGCCGCCGCCTGGATATCGAGAATCAAATCCAGGGTTCCCTTGGAGATCGGGATGATCGCCCGCTGCAGGCGGTTGTTCCTGCCCCGGCTTTCGCTCGGGACGAACTCGACGACCCGGTCCACGACGTCCCACTGGTACCCCGTCTGCTGGGCGACGATATCGAGAATGCGCAGGAGCGACAGATTGCGGACGGAGAAACTCACCTCCTGTTCGGTGCCCCCCTGGCTCACCACCATGTTCACTCCGGGCTGGTCACCGGCCCCGTCGGTCCGGTCGAACTCCTCCGACATCTCGGAGAGCGACTGCACGGCCCGGGCGAGGCTGGTGCCTGAAAAGGTCACGCGGGGGATCACGATGTCCTCCAGCTTGTCCAGGATCTGGTCGGTCTCGGGGGGCGGATCGCCCCCCGCCCGGTCCTCGACATAGACCCGCGGCTGCTGCCAGCCCCGGCTGACCTGGTTGAGCATCTCGGTGCGTGTCTTTTTCCGGTCCAGGTATCCCTCCTCGTTGGCTCGATTGGCGATCTCGTAGAGGAAGGCCTTCGCCTCGACGTTCTCGGGGCTGATGGTTTCGGCTAGGGCGAAGGTTTCGCGGGCGCCGTCGATGTCGCCGTTCACAAACTGGGCGCGCCCGCGGATGAGAAGTTCCTCGACGCGGGCCGTCTCGTCCACGAATTCCGGACTCAGCTCCCGGATGTCGTAGGCGTAGGGATTCTCGACCATCTCCCGGACCCTCTCCGCGCGGGAGCGCAGGCCGGACTTGTCGGCCGTGCTGCGTTCGTAGCGGGCCAGCGCGTCGGAGGCCTCGGCGCCCTTTCCGGTCTCGGCCAGCTCGGTGGCCTGGTCGAGGAGGATGGAGGCGCGCGTCTCACGCAGATTCGCGAGCGTCGCTTCGGTGCCGGTCGTTTCGGGCAGCCGGTCGATGGCCGCGTCGATCAAATCGTAGGCGTCGTCGTAGCGGCCCTCCGAGCCGAGTTCGCGCGCCCGATTGAGATCGGCCCGCGAATCGTCGAGCCGCCGGTCCAGCGAACCGGATTCCTGCTCGAGAATGTAATCCGAGATCAGGGAATCGGCCTCGTCGGCGACGGCCGGGTCGTCGCTCTCCCGCTTGACCTTGTTCAGCACCGCGATGGCCTGGATGTAATCGCCCTCCCGCGCCAGGGTTTTCGCCCGGGCGATCGACGCATCTCCCGAAACATCCGCCTCGGCTTCGGCGACCGCTTCGGCGACCGCATCGTCATCGGCGGCGTCATCGGCGATTTCGTCCGCCTCGTCCGCGTCGATCGCTTCAAAGGCAATGCCCTCCGCATCCATCGTTTCGGCGAGATCGTTGTAGAGCCGGCGCACCGACGGATCGTCCGGGGAAAGCTCGCGCAGCAGGGTCGCCCGCTTGAAGGCCTCCGCGTACTCGCCCTGATCCTTCAGGCGCAGGGCCGAGGCCATCAGTCCGACTTTCTCGGCGGGGTTCACGTCCGAATCCGGAGCGGCTTGCGATACGGACCCCCACAAAAGCGAGGTCACCAGGATGACGGCGGCGGCGGGGTTCCGGAGGGTGTGGATCAGGGTCTTCATAGATTCAATTCATTCAAAAAAACTGGCGATTGCCTATCACTCGAAAAAGCCGTCGAAGGCTGTGTCGTCGCCATCGGAAGAGGGCGGTGACGGCGCCGGGGGGGGCTGTGCGCGACCGGAGGTCGGCGCGCCCGATCCGCCGGTGGGGGAAAGTGTCTCGCTTTCGGGAACATCAAGATAATCGGCTTCTTTTACGAGTTCGACCGAGACCGGATCAAGGTTAATCTCGGCCAGCGTGTAGGTGGCGTCGTTCATCTCGAAAGTGTCTCCGACGTTCGAGACCCGGGCGGACTCGCCCGTGTCCTCGGTCGATTCAAAGAGAAAGACGACCCCCTCTTCGTAAACCGTCTTCAAATCGGACAACTCATAGACCTTGCCACTCTCGAGATCGGTGATCGTGGCGATGTGCTCGGTCTCGCGCCCCCCCCCGATCTCGCGACGCTCCTTGCGGATCTCCTCGACACGGAAGTTCTTCGTCGGGTGGGTCTCGCCCTTCTTCAGCGAAACCGTGGGCCCCTCCGTCTCGGTCGCGTACACGTTTTCGAACGAAAGGACGGCGGAATCGATGTTGCCGAGTTCGGTTTCGTACACGGCGTCCAGTTGCAACCGATACTGGTTCCGGATCATCTCCACAAGGCGCACGCCGAAGGGGACGACCACCTCTACCTCCTCTTCTTCTTCAATCTCATCCCGCGGACGCTCGACCGTGAAACGGTCGTCCACCAGGTACAAAATCGGCGGAGTGAACACGCGGTAAAGCCACTTCCCCTCGCTGTCCCGCGGCTCGGGGGGCTCCCACTCGGCGTCGGGAATGGGGGGGAGACCCTCGTAGTCGGCGAGCGTGAATTCGCGGGAGACCGGCGGAACGACATCGTCGGCGGAGCGGGCGCCGCCGTCTCCGAGAAACAACGAGGCGGCCAGCCCGGCAACCAAGACCAGGCAAAGGAGAAAGACGATCTTTTCGATATGCTTCACGACTCCGTCTCCGTTTCCGTTTCGGCTTCCGTTTCGGCTTCCATTTCGGCCACGGCCTCCGTTCGCAATTCGACGAATTCGATCACAACGGTGAATTTTGATTTGTTCTCGGTGATGACCGGCTCGCGGTCGGGATCAACATCCTCCTCCTCGGGGGATTCCTCCGGCTGGGTCTCTCCTTCGCCGAAGAGGGCGAAGAGTTCGCTCTCTTCCCCTCCTCCGGCGACCTCCTGTTCCGGCTCATCCTCTTCCTCGACCGGGGTCACCTCGATGCTGCGCACGATCAGCGGCAGCTCGAACGCGGCGAGGCGGTTGATGAAGCGGCGGAGCACGTCCGTCCTCCCCGTGAAAACCAGCCGGAACCCGTAGGTGTCGATGTACTCGTTCGAACGGGCGGTGACGAATTCCGGGATGGTGAAAATATCCTCCATCGTTTCCGGGCGGCCGTCGTCGCCTTCGGCCGGGCTCTCCACCATCTCCCGCTCCACGGCGAGGATCGCCTGGGGTGCGGCCTCGATCAGCTGGCGGAGGATGTAGCCCAGCACCTGGCGCTGCATGTCGAGCAGGGGGACGTCCTCCGCGGACGGCTGCCGCGCGCGCCTGGCGAAACGCGCGAACCCGAAGGCCTCGTCCGTTTCGAGACGCACCCGGTTGGCGGCATCCGACTTGAGGCGGGCGATAAAGGACTGCAGCTTCGGGAGGAAGGTAAACTCGTCCGCCGGGTCGTTCAGCACGCTGTCGGTCCGGGCCTTCATGATCTCGCGGATCCGGCCGAGATCGCCGCGCACCTCCTCGAGCCGTTCCTCCAGGCTTTCCCGCGCCGCTGGCGTCGGCGGAATCCGCTTCCCGTCGTCGTAGGGGACGCCTGCGGACAACTGCCGCAACCGGTCCGCGTCCGATCGAAGCGCTCTTTCCGCCTCGGCGAGCTCCTCACGTTCGCCCAGGGCGAGATAGATGCCCGCTCCCAGCGCCAGCGCGAAAAGCAGCAGGAGCCCGCAGAAAACCGGATATTTCTTAAGGAATCCCATGGTCAGAGCGGTCTCTCGGGTTCGATGGAAAAGACGAATTCGAAGGGGAGCAGGGGCCGGCCTTCCTGGATGGCCTGGAAGTCGATCCGGAGATCCACCCGTTCGGCGATGAAGGGGGAGGCGATGAAGCGCTCGCTGAGCGTGCGGATCCGGTCCGACAGGAGATCCTCGTCGATCTCATCCATCGCCACGACCTGGTCCGAATCCTCCTGCCGGATGAGCAGGCGCCCGTCCATCCGGAGCAGGTAGCGGACCTCCCCGCCGCTTTGCAACCGGTCCACGGCCAGCTCGTCGAGCCAGACATCGCCGATGTCGTAGAGGGCGTCCTGCAGGTCGGAAAAGAAAAGAATCCAGTTCGCCTTCGAATTCACCAGCTCGTCGAACCGATCCACCAGGCTCGTCGCTTCGGCGACCTCGGAGACCAGGGAATCGATGCGGTCGAATTGCTCCTGCCGCGCGTCCAGCTCCTCCCGAACCTCATCCCGGGCTTCCTCGACCGCGGGAATCCGCTCCCTGGCCTGCAGGAAGAAGGGCACGGGCGCGGCCGCGAGGACGAGCGCGGTGGCGAGAATCCAAGGCTTCTTCTTCCGGAAGCTCATTTCCCGCCGCAGATCCTCCGGGAGCAGATCCACCCCCACCCCGTTCGGGACGAGGGACTTGGCGACCTCCCCGATCAACTCGGAGGCCTGGAAGATCTTCATATCCCGCGACTCCGCGTCGAACTCGGGACCGGTGTAGAGGTGCTGGCCGGGCTGGAAGAAGGAGACATCCACCCGCTGGGATTCGCCCAGAAACTCGGCGAGACCGGGAATGAGCGCGCTCCGCCCGGTCAGGAGGATCCGCTGGGGCGCCGACCCCTTCTTCTGCTGGCGGAAATTGACGATGGAGCGGGTGATCTCCTGCGACAGGCGCCGCATGAAACTCTTCGTCGCGTTGTCAATGGTTTCGGTGGAGGAGTGGTCGGCGTGCTCGGAGGTGAAATAATTGACCTTGATTCTTTCCGCCTCGACGAAATTCTTCCCGAAGGCGTCCGCGAGACTCTGCGTCAGCGCGTTTCCGCCCAGGCTGATGTTCCGCACGAAAAAGCCCGATTTCTGGATGAAGGTCAGGTTGGAGGCGCGGGCGCCGATGTTGACGACCAGCGAATCCGTCTCATCCCCCGGATGGGTCAGCTGGTAGGCGTTGTAGTCGAGGATCGTCGAAGCGTTGACCGAAACGGTCCGGAACCCGAGCTTGCCGATCTCGGCGCAGAACCGCCCGCAGATCGACGAGCGGATTCCGATGAAAAGGACCTCCGTTTCGATTCCGTCGTCGGAGAGGATCTGGAAGCTCCAGTTCAGTTCGGAGAGCTGGTAGGGGATGCTCTGCTGCGCCTCGTAGGCGATCATCTGGGCCTGCTTGCCGCCCTCGACGTGGGCGATGCGGAGCGTCTTCGTCAGCAGCAGGAACCCGGGCAGAATGACCTGCACCTCCCCCGAAATCTTTTCCTCGGCGACCGCCGAGCGCAGGCCGGCGAGCGTCGCGCCCAGCCACTGGTCCTCCTCGGAGAAGTCGTAGTCCAGATCCCGCGTGACGAGGCGGTCCATCGTCGGCTCGTCTCCCTCGAACGAAAACGTGCCGTAGGCGAACTGGCTCGCGCCGCAGTTGAGGATGGAAACCTTAGAGGAACTCATGCCGGGAACGGGTATGCATAAGAAGATTGAATCACCAAATCAAGTCCGGAATACGACGGGCGTTCAATTCACCGGCTCGAACCGGTAAAAGGCGGGAAGCTCGCGGTAATTCAATCTCGACTCGTTCACGACATTCGCCGGCGCCAGGTAGGAGGGCAGGAAAATCCCGTCGTTGGCCGCACCCTCCGAATTCGCCTTCGAGAGAAAGGAATCGAAGGCCTCCTTGCTTTGGATCGCGCTTTTGTCGAACTGGTCCTCCCGCACCGGAATCGGAACGCCGCCCGCCTCCATTTCGACCACCCAGGCAAAGGGATCCACGTCGAGATCGTCGCGCTCGCGGACCACTCCCGGCAGGTAGAACTTCAGCGTGTAGGTCTCGCGCTGCTCCAACGAAACCATCCGGACCGAGGACCGGTAAAAGGAAAACTCCTCTTCGACGTTCTCCAGATCGACCTCGAAGCAAATGTGAAAAGTCAGCCGGACGTCGTCGATGAAATCGCTGTCGCGGGCGTCCGGCGCCGGGTTCTCGCCGGACCGGATGGCCACCGAGCCGACGATCCAGTCGCCCGCGACGCGGTCGAACCGGACATCCGTTACCTCGATCTCCGGGGCGCTCTGCTGCCCGCCCGCCCGTGCGAGAAAAAGTGCGGAAAGCGCGGCAACGAAGAGAAATGGGGTTCTCATTGCAGGTGACATTGGGCCGGATCAGGAAGAAGAGAGGTCGGGGTGGCAAGTCTTTTTTTTTCGAAATACGCGAAGAGAGGCCTGCGGGCCGCGAACGCGGAAGCGAAGGCCTCTCCGTCCGGTCACCGCCGTCCCGCCCGGAAGGGCGGAGATTGCAATCCAACACCGGATCGGCTTGCCTCGCCGGAATGCTCGCTCTGGTCCGCTTCCTGTCCCTCCTCGTCCGGAACCTTCCGGAGTTCGTCCTGCGCGGAATCTGCTTTCTCCTCGGGGCCGTTCTGTACGCGATTCCCTCCAAACGGCGCGTCGTGCTCTCCAACCTCGCCCATGTCTATCCGGAACGCCCGCTGTCCTCGCTCCGGAAAACGGCGCGCATCAACTGCCGCCGCACCATTGAAATGGGGATGTTCGCCCTCGCCTCCCCCCGCTACGACGAGCGGACCATCCGCAAACGGCTCACGTTCGGCTCCGGCTACGAGCAGGCCTACCGGCTCTTCGCCGGAGCCGATCCGCTGGTCATCCTTCTCCCGCACAACTACCTCAACGAAATGGCCGTCTTCGAGCCCGCCCTGCTCGGGCTCCCGCCCGGAAAAGCCGCCGCCGTCTTCCGCCCCATCGACAATCCCCGCATCGACGAGTGGATCCGGACCACGCGCGAGCGGGCCGGGCTGAAGCTGCTCTCGCGCCGGCGCGGTCTCGAGGCCGCTTTCGACCACCTGCGCGCGTGCGGGCACCTCGCCGTTCTGGCCGACCAGAGCGCGGGCGACAAGGGCGTCCTCGGCCGTGTCGCCGGGCGCACCGCCTCCCTCTCGCCGCTGCCCGACCTGCTCACGCGCAAGGTTCCCGCCCGGCTCGTGTTCGTCCACCTGGAACGGACCGGGTTCTTCCGCGCCGTCCTCCACCTCTGTCCCGTGCCAGACCGCGACCGGCCGCCGTCCGTCCTCTTCGCCGACTGGCTGTCGGACAAGCTGGAGCGCGCTCCCGGCTGGGACACCAACTGGCTGTGGATGCACCGCCGGTGGAAAACCCAGCGCCAGCCCTCGAAGCGCCTGCGTCTCGAGCAGAAACGCGGCTTCGCGCCCGGCTTCCACGCCGCCGCGGCCGCCGACCGGTCCCGGGCCGACCGGTTCCTCCTGCTCCTCCCCGACCGGCTCGAGGAGCTTGTCATGGCCGTCCCCCTGGTCCGCGCGATCCGGCGCGGCCGGCCCGATGTGCGCCTGACCCTCGTGCTGCGGCCCGGCCTGGGCCCCTTCGCCGACCTGCTCGAAATCCCCCGCGATGATCTCCTCCGGGCCGACGGACGCACCCGGGAAGGCCGCCGACTCCTCCGCGCCCGGCGCGCCGAATTCCCCGACACCGCCGTCCTCCTGACCGACCGCCCCCGCGCCGACAAGGAGATGCGGCTCGCCGGAGCCGAGCAGCGCTTCGGCATCGCGCGCCCCGGAGCCGAACGCCCCCACCTGACCGATGCGTGGCGGCCGCCGCCGGATCTCGACGAGGAAAAGCTCCACCGGATCGAATTCTGGATCCGCTTCCTGCGCCACTTCGGCCTCGCCGAGCAACCGGACCCCACCCCCGTCCCCGGGTGGACGGGCGCGGATTCGCGGACGGCCGCCATCCTGCCCGGAACCCCCGACAGCCCGGGCGCGCACTGGCCCCCCGGACGCCGGGCGGCCTTCCTGCGCGAGTTCCTCCGTTCCCGCCCCGGCTGGTCGGTCGATCTCCACGGCACGGAGACCGACCGCTCCGGAAACGAAACCATCGCCGCCGCCTTTCCCTCCGGGCGGGTCCGCGACCTGGCGGGCGGCGCCACTCCGGCCGAACTCGCCCGGAGCCTGCGGAACAGCCGGGTGGCCATCGGCCCCGACTCCGGAGGCACCCACCTCGCCAACGCCCTCGGTTGCCCGACCGTCGTCCTCTTCGGCCCCACCGATCCCGCGCGCGCCCGCCCCGTGTTCGACGCGCCGGTGGAAATCGTCCGCGACGGCGGCACGGAGCGGCGCGACGGCGGCGCCATCGCCCGCATCGCCCCGGAAGCGGTGGGGCGGGCGGTCGAGGCGATCCTCGGCCGGTAGCACGGGCGGAGGCGCTCAGAGAAAGGAAGTCTGCTCGGCGGAACCGTTTCCGCCGCTTTCGAGAAAAACCCGCCGCAGACCCCAGTCCGGGTGGGATTCCAGGACGAACCGGAACAACAGGGCGCACGCGAGACTGTCGAACAGCGCGGCATGCCAGCGGCACCGCCCGGGCGGGCAGCGCGCCGCGGCCGCCTCCTCCAGTTCGCCGGCGAGTCCGGCTGCCTCGACGCAGTCGCGCAGTCCGGCGGACTCCCCCGGGCGCGCCCCGCGCCAGAGTCCGCAACTGTCCAGCCACGGGCCCCAGTCCATCCCGGTCCCGGGCCGCCCCGACCACTCGGGAACCTCGCCCGGGGTGCGCCATTGCCGCCGCAGGAAACGGTCCTCCACGACCGCGGAATGGGCCAGGAAAGGACCCTTCCGGCGGAATCCGCGGAAGAGGTCCCATTGGTCCGCGAAGGGCCGGGCGGAAGCGAGCCGTTGGTCCGAAAGCCCGTGGGTCTCCCGGTCGCGGAACGGAATCCTTCCCGAAGGAGCGCACAGCCCGGTGCGCGCTTCGCCGATGCCGCCGGGCCCGACCGCCACAACCCCGTACTCCACCACCCCCGTGCGGTCTCCGCCCTCGAAGTCCATCGCGAAGACCCGGTCGAAGCCGGCGGCGCGGGCCTCGGCCCAGAAACGCGGCTCCCGGGCGGGCGGCGGGGTCCGGGCGGAAGCGGGCCGCCCCATTACGCCAGAGGCGAATTCTTCCGCCTGCGCACCGGCAGCAGCCACCGCAGGCCCGCCCCGGCCAACCCGGACTTCTTCTCACGGGCGCGGCGGACCAGATCCAGGATCCCCTCGAACAACCACGCTTGTTCCTCGCCGGTCAGCCGGAAATCGAGCCACAGCTCCACCATCTCGCACCGTTTCTCGAGGCAGCGAGCCTTGAACTCGCGCAACTCCGGGGACCGGAGGGTGGCGTCGGCCATCCGCTTGCGGTGCTTCTTGGAAAGATCCCGGCACAGGTGGGTGCTCACCTCGCGGAGCACGCGCTTCTCGTCATCGGACAGGTTGATGAAATGCACCCCGATCAGGTCGCAACGGATCCGCAGGAGATCCTGCTGCATCGCCGCCCGGGAGACACCGAAGGCCCGGGCGGCCTCCTCCACCGACCAATTGCCGATCTCGACGGCCAGAGCCACCACCCGGTCGCGGGCCGGCAGCCGGGCGAGCGCGGCCAGACGCGGATCGGCCGGGACCGCCGCCGAGCCCCGGTCGGAGCGGACCAGGGCCGCGACCAGCTCCCGCTCGAAATCCGCCGGGCGGGCCATCGTTCCGATCTTCTCCCAGAGGCGGAAAAAGACCTGCTGGGTCGCGTTCATCGCCTCTGTCAACTGGAACGGGCTCGCGATCCGGAAGTATCCGAAGACGAGCGACTCATACTGGCGGACGACGGTGATGAAGTCTTCCTCGGAACCGGAACGGGCACGGGAAAACGCTTTCGCGGGTTCGCTCTTCATGGACGACAGGTCGGGTTTCCCGGAGAAGGAGGAAGGCGGCCGAAACCGTCAATCGATGTCGGTCGGACGGCGGCGCGCCTCGTCCCGGCACTCGTAGATGACCCGCAGGGCGATCTCGCGGAGGTCGAAAAGAGCGCCGCGGAGAAGGCGGTCGGCGGAGCGGACCCTCCGGGAGCGGCCGCCTTCGGGCGAAGGCAGGATCGAAAGGGACCGGTTCAGCTCGCAGAGCATGGCCTTGAAGTGGCACACCGCCAGCTCGACATCGCCCATCTCAACCGCCTGGGTGGCGAGGATCGCCGCCATCTCGCCCTCGTGGAGCGAGCGGGCGAGCATCCAGGAAATCTGCGGATCCGCCGGGGCCAGCCCGGCCGCGAAGAGAGACTCCCACTCCCGCCGCATCAGGAGATAAAGCCCCCTCGAGGCGATGAACACCGGATGGTGGTGTACCGTGAAGGGGTCGTAGTCCTCCACGCCACGGCGCTCGGCGTCCGGGATGTCGGGGCGGTCCTCCGCCGGAAAGGAGGAGTCTTCGATCGACCAGTCTCCGCTGTCCCACCCCATGTGGCGGGCGACCTGGTCCAGCCGGTCAAACGCGGGTTTCGTCCCCGCGTAGATCTGGACGAAGCGCTCGATCTCGCCGTCCGATTCGTTCAGGTAGCGCTGCCAGTCGAACTCCCGCCAGACCGGTTCGGGCACATCCTCCCAGTCGTTCTCGTCCTCGAAATCCGAAAAATCGTCGTTCATAGATCCAAACCTCTTATTTCCGGTTCTCCGATCGGAACCTGCCGATCACGGATCCCGCCGGGGGCCGCCGTCAGCCGAATGCCATACACAAAAGACATCACTGGAGAAGATAACCGGAGTGATCCGGCATGCAACAGAAATCCCACGAATCCTAAATATTGGCTAAGAATCTTTCCGGGAACGATTTACCGCGCTCAAAAGAGCGAACAGCCCCGCCTCTTCGATATTCGTGTCCAATCCGCAGCCGTGGAAGAACCGTCCGTCCTCCCGTTGGAGCAGGATATACGCCGCCGAGGAAGTGGCCGATCCGTGCCCGATCGCGTGCTGTTCATAATCCTCAAGACGGAAGTTCTTCCAGCCCTGGTTCTCAAACGCGCGGACGAACGCGTTGATCGGCCCGTTCCCGGTTCCCTCCATCCCGACCTCCCGGCCGTCCACCGACACCACGCCGGAAAACCGGTAGCGCCGCTCCTCGTCCCCCGACGGAACGATCCGGTAGGACTCCAGCGATATCGGATCCCGCAGGTTCACAAACCCCTCGCGGAACAGATCGTGGATCTCGGCGCCGGTGAGTTCGACGCCCCTCTCGTCGGCGAGCCGGTTGACCAGGGCGCCCACCTCCGGCTGCATTTTCTTCGGAATCTTGTAGCCGAAATCGCGCGCGAGGACATGGGCGACCCCGCCCTTCCCGCTCTGGCTGTTGATCCGGATGATCGCCTCGTAGTCGCGCCCGATGTCGCGCGGATCGATCGCCAGGTAGGGAACGTCCCAATAGGACCCTTCCGCCCCCGGTTCCTCCTCGCGGCGGTCGAACCCCTTCTTGATCGCGTCCTGGTGGGAGCCGGAAAAAGCCGTGAAAACGAGATCGCCGCCGTACGGATGCCGGGGGTGGACGGTCATCCCGGTCGTTTCCTCGTAAACGGCGCGAACCGCCGGCAGATCGTCGAAGCGCAGGCCCGGATCGACCCCCTGGGAGTAGAGGTTGAGCGCCACCGAAACGATGTCGAGATTGCCGGTGCGCTCTCCGTTGCCGAAGAGCGTCCCCTCCACCCGCTCCGCCCCGGCCATGAGCCCCAGCTCGGTCGCGGCGATACCCGTGCCCCGGTCGTTGTGCGTGTGCAGGCTGATGATCGCCGCATCCCGGCGCGAAAAATGGCGGCAGAACCACTCGATCTGATCCGCGTGGACGTTCGGCGTGGCGACCTCGACCGTGGCCGGGAGATTCAGGATGATTTTCCGCCCGGGAGTCGGTTCGATCACGTCGCAGACCGCCTCGCAGACCTCCAGCGCGTAATCCATTTCGGTGCTCGAAAAGCTCTCCGGCGAATACTGCACGCGGATGTCCGAATCCGGCAGGCGCGGCAGCCAGTGGGCCACCCGTTCGGCCCCGGCCACCGCGATCCCCTTGACCTCGTCCTTCGAGAGATTGAACGTGATCCGCCGCTGGGCGGGGGAGACCGAGTTGTAGAAATGCAGGATCGCCCTGCGCACCCCCCGGAGGGATTCGAAGGTCTTGTCGATGAGGTGCTCCCGGGACTGCACGAGGACCTGGAGGGTCACGTCCTCGGGCACGCGGTCCTCCTCGATCAACTTCCGCAGGAAATCATGCTCCACCTGCGAGGCCGACGGAAAACCGACCTCGATCTCCTTGAAACCGATCCCGGCCAGGGTCTCGAACAAGCGCAGCTTCTCGCGCACACCCATCGGCACGGCGAGGGCCTGGTTCCCGTCGCGCAGATCGACCGAACACCAGATCGGCGCGCGCTCGATCCGCCGGTCCGGCCAGGTGCGGTCGGGCAGATCCACCGCCTCGAACGGGCGGTATTTTTCCTGTGGATTCGAAAGCATGAAAACATTGAACCATGTCCGGAAAACGCCCGGGAATCAAGATCGCAATCGCGACCGTCGCGGACGGCATCGCTGATGCACGATCGGCGAACCCACGGCGGACCCGGTCGGCATGCAGGCACCGCCCTTGTTCCGTGACCGCGCTCCGCCGTGCCGGGCCGTCGCCGCATGACTCCAGGCGCGAGCCCGGGCGGCGGTTCGGTCCGCATCGCCCGCACGGTCCCCGCCCCGCCCGAAGCCGCCGGGACTATCGTTTCCCCCGGGCCGCTTCCGGTTGAACTTCCTTATCCGACCGGGCCAAAAATTAATTGATCCCCAACCACCTTATCCACCCCACCTTATCCACCCCGCCTTATCCGCCCCGCCCTTATTTGCCCGGGTTACCTTATTTGCCCGGGTTAAAATTAGTTGCCTCCCAGAAGAGTTTTTTTCTGTCGCGGCAATATTTGTCTTGACCCTTCCTTCTGGTCTGCAAAAGTCACTTCATCTCTGAAATTACAGGAGTAAGAATTAGTTGCTTTCCTACAATATTTTTCTACGGCAGAGTTTAGTCTTGACGCCTACTACGGATCTACGAAACTGAATTCATGAAAATACAAAATAGAAACCCAAGACGAAGGCCTC
This sequence comes from Puniceicoccaceae bacterium, assembly GCA_046541615.1. Classification (GTDB taxonomy): domain Bacteria; phylum Verrucomicrobiota; class Verrucomicrobiia; order Opitutales; family Puniceicoccaceae; genus Puniceicoccus. The sequence continues at coordinate 396 of JBKHCX010000008.1, read as the reverse complement.
GCCTCAAGCTCGGCGAAGGTACGAAAGCCTTTTACCATCTGATGAGCCGGACGGTGAACGGGGAGAGATGGTTCGGGGTGCGGGAGAAGGAGTACCTGCGGAAGCTGATCTGGCAGGTGGCCGAGTTCTCCGGCATCCGGGTCATCACCTACGCGGTGATGGACAACCACTTCCACGTTTTCGCGGAGGTGCCGCCCGAGCGGGTGGTGTCCGACGAAGAGATTGTGCGCCGCTTCGCGGTGCTCTATCCCGAGGTGACCCCGTGGCAGCCGCTTTCGGCCGAGGCGCTGGCCGAACTGCTCGCGGCCAACGACGAACGGGGGCAGGCGCTGCGGGAGGGGCTGCTGGCCCGGATGCACGATGTCTCCTGGCTGATGAAGACGATCAACCAGAGGT